>DASVVH010000433.1:0-9403 GCA_036386615.1 Ardenticatenaceae bacterium | reverse complement strand
CTCAAGTGATGTTCATGCAAAAAGAAAGAGGCCCTAGCTTCGGCTGGGGTCTCTTCTTTTTCGTTATGTTCGACTTTATGATGGTAGCTGACGCTGCTCCAATGCCTCAACCTCTGCCCACACATCATCGTGGGACATTGTGCGAACAGCACCCGTAGTAACGCGCATCTCTACTTTAAGGCTGTCCAGCGCATCCTCAAGCTCTTCTATTCGCTCCTGGAGCGCCTGATAGCGGGCGTAGGACATGACTACCGCAACGGGTTCACCTGCTTGCTCTAGCATTACTTCCCCGTTCGCGTCCAGGCTTGGCGTACTGACTATGTGTAACTCGTTTGCCATTTCAATCTCCGCCCCTCGACTTTCCGCATCAGGACCGCCATAGGTTCGTTTGGGTGGCTCTGTATCACCACTATAGTCTACTCGTGGTGCCAAAGAACTGTCAATGGATGTGCCAACCCTTACGTTATTGCGTGCCTCACCTGCTCAACCGAGCAACCAAAACGGCTTGAAGTCATGCTCCACCATCTGCCGCAACCAGTTCCGCACGCCGAAGCAGATTACCCCCCATTCCTCCGGCGGGTGCTCGTGGAAACCATCGAGCATGGCATAGCCATCCCGGTTTTTCCGGGCCAAGTCTAAAGCCACGTAGTCACCTGAGCCGTGATGATAGGCGAAGGGGAGAATGCCTTCGCCCGATGTCTGATAGTCGTATACGTCGCGCAGTTCTTCAAGGGTCTCTGCCAGTTCCGGCACGGTGAGGATATTGTACTCGTCCAGTTCAGCGCCGTAGCTGAAGGTGTACAAGGCTTTCAGTTCGTCGGGTACTGTGATTCCAGCCTGCGCTGCCAGCCGAGCCACTTCCGAAGCGTTCAGGCCCGGCGGTAAGTTGAAATACTTGCGCCTGTCGTCCGGCAAGCCGTCAACGTAGAGGCGAAGAAAGTCGAAGTCGTCCATCACTCGTACCGCAGTGCCTCGATGGGGTTCAGGCGCGAGGCGCGCACGGCGGGGTAGAGGCCGAAGAATAGCCCTACGGCTATCGAGAAGCCCGTTGCCAGGGCCACCGCGAAGGGTGAGACAACCGCCGTTAAGTCCTCCTGAAGATTGGTAATTAAGAGCGCCCCGCCGACGCCCAGCAGAATCCCAATTAGCCCGCCGAGCACGCTGAGGACGACGGCCTCGAAGAGGAACTGGGTCAGGATGTCGCGCCGTTTCGCGCCGACGGCTTTGCGAATGCCAATCTCGCGCGTGCGTTCGGTGACGGAGACGAGCATGATGTTCATGATGCCGATGCCGCCCACCAGTAGCGAGATGCCTGCAATCGCGCCGAGGAAGAGCGTCAGCGCGCCCGTAATCTGGCCGAAGATGGCGATGAGACTGGCCTGGTTGATGACCGAGAAATCGTCCTCGTCGCCGAAGCCGATGCTGTGCCGCTCACGCAGCACGCGCCGGATGTCGTCGGAGGCGGTGTCCATCGCCTCCTCGCTGCCTACCTGGACGTAAATCGCCGACAACTGCGGGTCGCCCTGGGTGCTGCGAAGGTTGAAGAGCCGCGCCTGCGCCGTCGTGAGGGGAATCCAGATGTTATCGTCCTCGGACCCGAAGCCGCTGCCGCCCTTCTCCTCCAGCACGCCAATCACCTCGAAGGTGAGGTTGTTGATGCGTATGGTCTCGCCAATGGGGTAGCCGCCGTCGGGGAAGAAGCGCTCGTAGGCCCCCGACCCCAGCACCGCCACGCGCGCCCGCGTGTTCAAATCGCGCTCGTCCAGGAAGCGGCCCAGCATCGGCGTGTGGTCACGCAGGGGGGCGTACTCCGGCGTGACCGCCGCGATGGTGGTGAAGCGGTTGCGGCTTCCGCGTTCCACCGCCGCGCCCTGCGTTAGCTCCGGCGCGATATTCGTGGCGTCCGGCACGTTGGCGGGGTTCGCAAGGGCCTCCGCGTCGGGCAGGGTGAGGGTCAGCCCCGTGCGATTGCCACCGCCCTCGCCGACCTGGCCCGGCACGACGAATAGCAGGTTCGTCCCGGCAGCCTGAATCTGCTCCGTCACGAGCCGCTGCACGCCCTCGCCCACACTCAGGAGCGTGATGACGGCCCCTACGCCGATGATGATGCCCAGCATCGTCAACGCCGAGCGCATTTTGTTCGCGCTCAACGCGGTCAGCGCCACGCGCATCAATTCCAGAAGGCTCATCTGAATCCCTGCCGTTCCTTATCGGTCATCGTTCAATTCTCATCCCTGCACGGCGAGGATGCTTGGTCCCTCGCGTATCGCCCTGATGGCTCCTTCGCCCTGCATGTCGCCCGTAATCACACCGTCACGGATGAGCAGCACGCGCCGCGTCTGCGCGCCGACCTCGGCGTCATGCGTCACGAAGATGACGGTGATGCCCTCGTCCTCGTTGAGCCGCCGGAAAATCTCCATGATTTCCGCGCCACTCTTCGTGTCCAGATTCCCCGTCGGCTCGTCCGCCAGAATGATGCTTGGCTCCATCACCAGCGCCCGCGCGATGGCGACGCGCTGCTGCTGCCCGCCGGATAGCTCGTTCGGCTTGTGGTGCATCCGGTCGCCCAAGCCCACCAGTTGAAGGGCGCGCTTCGCCCGTTCGCGGCGGTCCCTCGCGCCACCGTAGACCAGGGGCAACTCGACGTTTTCGAGGGCTGTCGTGCGCTTGAGAAGGTTGAACTGCTGGAAGACGAAGCCGATGCGGCGGTTCCGAATCTCCGCCAGTTGGTTGTCGTTGAGCGTGCTGACGTTTGTGCCCGCCAGCCAGTACTCGCCGCGCGTGGGCTGGTCCAGGCAGCCGATGAGGTTCATCAGCGTGGACTTCCCGCTCCCGCTCGGCCCCGTGATGGCGATGAACTCCCCGGCGTGGATGGAGAAGGAGACGCCGCGAAGCGCCTGCACCTCGAACTCTCCCATCTGGTAGCTCTTCCACACGTCTTCGATGCGGATGGTCGGCTCGGCTCCTTGCTCCTCCATCCTTATTCCTCGTTCCTTATCAGCACCACGTCTCCATCCTGCAAGCCTTCCAGTACTTCGCTGTTGGTCTCATCGCGGAGGCCAATCGTAATCTCCGCCCGTTCGGCTGCCTCGCCAACCATGCGCTCGACGTACAACTCGCCCGTGTCGCGGTCAATCCGGATGGCGCGGTTCGGGACCAGCAGCACGCCCGCGCGCTCCTCCGTCAGGATGTCCACGTTCGCGGACATGCCCACGCGCAGGCTTGGTGGTGCCGCTTCCAACTCCACCTCGACGGGGTAGGTCACGACACCCTGCGCCACCGACGGCACCGTCGCGATGGAGGCGATGCGGCCAGCAAGCGGCGCATCGGGCAGCGAGTCCACGACCACCGTCGCTGGCTGGCCCACCTCCAACTGCCCAATATCTACCTCATCAACCTCCCCCGTAATCCCGAAGGAGGAGAGGTCCACCAGCGTAATCATAGGCTGCGCGTTGGAAGTGAGTTCGCCCTCCTGTGCGCCAATCGCCGCCACCGTCCCCGCGAAGGGGGCGCGCAACTCCGCCGCTTCGAGGCTGGCCCGCGCCTGCTCCAGGGCCACCTCCGTCTGCTGCACGCCTGCCCGCGCGGCGTCTAGCTGGTTCGGGTCGGTGCCCGCTTCGAGCCGTTCGAGGGAGGCTTCAGCCTGCGCAACCTGCGCCTCGGCTGCCGCTAGCTCCGCGTCGGCGGCCTCTTCAGGGAGGCGGTCCAGCGCGGCCCGCGCGCTCTCCAGCACCGCCTCTGCCGCTCGGACCTCGCTCTCGCGTGGGGGGCTTTCCAGTTGCCGCAATTGTGCCTGCTGCGCCGCCAGCGCGGCCTCGGCCTGTTCGAGGGCGAACTGCGCGTCTGTCGTCTCCAGACGGGCGAGGGGTTGCCCCTCCGTGACCTGCTCGCCCGCTTCCACCAGCACCTCGGCCACGCGCCCCGCCGCGCGGAAACTCAGCGCCAGTTGGCGGTTCGCCTCCACGTTGCCCGTTGCCCGCACTGTCGCGGCGATGGTGCCCGTGTGGACGGAGACCTGCTCGCCTTCCGCCTGCGCCTGAGCCGGGCGTCCCCTTACTACCGCGACGTACACCAGCGCGGCCACTATCGCCACCACGCCAACTATTAACACAATTCGTCTCATGGGTTCATTAGCTTTCTTTGTCGTGAGCGTATCCAGGTCTATACGCCGGTACACTGGTCTGGTTGCCTGCGTATTCTCCTGCTGAGTAGCCGTTCTGCAAAGGGTACTTGCTTCCGGGCGATTGACAAGCTTTTGCAAACAAAATGCCACCCTCATCTGGGTGGCATCTCGCGTTCAGTTTGTAGAGTTCTAGCCCTGGACTACTTCCTCACGGCTGCCCATCGGCAGCGACCCGGCGTTCTGTGCTATCTGTTCACGCATCCACAGGAGCCATTCATAGTCGGCCTCCGCGTGCCGCCGCCCCGCGTCGAGCAGCAGCCCCTCGAAGAAGTCCGTACTTCCCTCGACTGCCTGATTCACGGCGTCGAGGTGCTCCTTGTGAACCTGAATCTGCTCCTCGATGAGGGTCTGAAGGTCGCCGGGAGCGATGTAGCGGCAGAAGAATATCTTGGTCAGCAACTCGTCGCGTATCTGCCGCTCGGTGGCAATCGGCTTCCGCAGCCACTGCTCCATCTCGGCACGGCCCGCGTCCGTGACCTGATAGACCTTCTTGGGGGGGCTGCTCTTCTGCATGACGGTCTCGCTCTCAATCCAGCCCTGCTCCTCCATGCTCTTGAGGTAGGCGTAAATCTGGCTGATATTGATGTGGCAGATGTTTCGCAGCCCCTTCTCGAACTCGCCGTCAATGTCGTAGCCATGCAGGGGACGCTGCATAAGCAGGCCGAGGATCGCGTGTCGTGCTGGCATCGTTGTAGCTTCTCCTCCGTCGAATGTTTCGGCCTGCGCCGGGCAGCCGAATATTACGTGTCATAATAGTCACGTACTAAAACGGCTTCGCCGCCAAAACGTTATGTTAGGGAAATGGTATGCGCTTTTGACGTTTCTGTAAACCCCCACTTTTGTGAGACTTATGGAGGATTGCACTGGAAGTTGGACTATTGGTAGACGAAGGACGAAAGACGAAGGACGAATGCAACGGCATACAGCCCCTTTGCGGTGCCTCTCCATTGTCCAACGTCTATTTGATTTCTCTATCAGGGCTGTGTCAAAGTGAGGGAGGGGGGAACAGGGACAAGGAGCGCGCCAGACGGGCATGAGGCCAGTAAAGGCCAGTAACGGCCAGTACTGGCGAGCAAAAAAGGCCAGTATAGTGGTAAGTAGCTGCTATATTGATGTTAGGTGTGTCACAAGTTGTGCGACTTTGACATAGCGCTGATGTGAGATTTCAGGGAGTCAGCCTCTGATCGCAGTGGGCGCGCTGGCTGCACCATTGGCATTTGGGGGGCACATCGTGGCTGCGTGGCACATCCTCTGCCCGCTCCGCCTGCTCCATCTCGGCCAGCAGCGCCAGCAGCCGCTCGCGGAGTGGGTTGTCAAAGGGAATCTCCCAACTCTGCTCGGCGTAGCGAAGAATGCCATAGGGCGGGCGCTGGCCGGAGGTATCCTCCACCAGGAGGCAGTAGGCGGCAAGCTGCATCAGGTCGTGGTCGTAAGGCTGCTTTGCCCGCCGCGTCGGCTTGACCTCGACGGGCACGAGCCGACCCCCGACTTCGAGAAGATAGTCGGGGCGTCCGGTCAGGCGATAACGGTGTGACACCAGCGCCTTCTCGACGGGTCGGCCAGAACTGGCATCGTCGTAGCGCACCCGCGCGGTGGGGAGGCCCGCGCGCCGTTGCAGCCGGGAGGCCAGCCACCAGAGCACGAGCGCTGCCGCGCCCAGCCCCACGACGAGTATCAGAGCCATCCGGCGGCGACCCCCACCATCAGGAGCAGGGCCAGAAGCGCCAGGAGGAGTGCCGCACGTCGCAGCCACACCGCGCCGCGCACCATCGCGCCGTGCGCGGCGTGGGCCTGTGTCCCGCGCCTGAGTGCCTCCACGTTGCCCGGCTCGTGGCCCAGAACGTGGTGCAGCCACCAGGCGCGGTGGCAGTAGACGTACTCGCCTATCTCGCTAGCGCGACGGTACCGGGAGCGGGACTTCGGCATTGTTCTGTACCCCTTCCCGCGCCAACTGCTCCAACTCCACCTGGAAGATGCGGCGCAGCACCGCGATGGAGCAGGCGTAGGTGGCATCCACGCCCCGGTATGAGAGGCTTTCCGAGAGCAGCGCCTGCCGCTTGCTGTACGGCGTATCGGAGGCGTAGTGGAGGACGCCGATGTCGTAGCGAGGGTTGATGAAGAGGTTCACAATCTCGTTCACCGGGAAACGCTGGGGGTAGATGTCCTCGTAGACGGCGCTCAGGTACGGCCCCGCCTCCATCTCGATGTCGGTGTACCCCTCTTTGTAGAAGACCCCCACGAAGTCGCGGTTCTGGAGCAGCGTGCCGCGCACCGTCACGCCCTTCTGGTTGTCGAAGACGGTGCTGGAAAGGAGGTAGGGGGCAACGTCGTCCGCCATGAAGACGTTGCGGAAGAGGAAGGTGTTCTGCGAGTGCTCATCGTAGATGACGTTCGGAATCATCACATCGCCCACGCGCGCGTTCAGGGTCGCCGCCTTTCCGATGATGTAGACGCCGCGAATCGCTCCGACGCTGCTCGTCACCTGCGAGAGTAGCTCGTAGGCCGCCATGCCGAGCGGGTAATCCACGTTGAAGATAAGCGCGTTCGACTGGCGCAGCCGCTCCATGCCCGGCACGCGGAGGCGCGGGTCGCAGCGCTCCGGGTCAAGCTGGCTCAGTTCAATCAACTGCGCGGCCACATCCAGGTAGAGGGGGTTCTCAATCTGCTGGATGCCGCTCTGCGCTTCCCAGGCCCGACGCTCCTCCAGGCCCGACTTGTCGTACTTGAGGGCGTAATAGAGAAGGTTCAGGCGCTCGGCGTGGGCGGGGTCATCCGGCAGGCTGTTGTAGGTCTCCCACAGCGATTCGGGGTTGTTCTCTTTCAGATAATCAGCCACCCGTGCCTCGTCGCGGCGCGCATAACCCGCCAGCAGATTGACGAGGCTGTGCATGTTGCTCGATACGAAGTAGACCGGGCGGTAGCGCAGGAACGCCTGGTCCGCCTGGGTGGCAATCGTCTCCCACCACCCCTGCGTCGCGCGGCGGTAATCGGTTCGGGAGGAGGCCATGAGGTTTACGGAGAGGTCTTTTTCCTCGCGCGCCATTTGCAGCAGTATCTCAGGGAAGCTTTTTCTGAAGAGGCGGTGCAACTGCTCCCATTTATCTGCCCGTAGTGATAGCACATCACTAAGGCTCTCTTCTTCCTCCGCCGTGAACTCGCGCTGCTCGGCTACCACTGTTTCCAGCAGCCTGATAGTGGATGCTCGCCGCAAGAGGTGGTGAATCTTGTTCCACTCGATTTGAAAGGCAACCAGCATGGGGATGATGTCGTCAATGTCGGAGACGCTGTTGATGAATGCGGCCAGCGTTCCATCCTGGAAGTACATCTTGCGGCGGCGGGCCGGGGCCTCCGCTACCTTCCACAGGTCCACGCGAGAAAAGCCGCGCCGCTCAAAGACCTCCTCGGATTGGCCCAGCAGAACGGTGTGGGTGTCGGTAATCTCCGGCGGCAGGCGCAGGTAGGTGTAGGCCAGCGCCCCCACGTCCGGGAAAGCCTCGGCGGCGCGGAGGTGTAGGCTGGAGTTCGTTCCGGTGTGCGTCTCTTCCAGCGATTTCACGCGCACGGCCCCACTGCTCCGCAACAGGGAGTAGATGGTGCGAATGTACAGTTCAATCTCTTCGTTGCCGGGGTTCGGAATCGCGCGGTCCATCAGTTCCCTCCCTGTTGCAGGCGGCGTTCCAGGCCGCGCAGCGCCTCTTGAAGCTCCTGCTGCTTCATCGCCATCGTCACGTCGCCCCGTGTCCGTTCCAGCACGCCGCGCAGCATGTCGGTCGTGCGGCGCAGGTTGTCGGTGATGGCGTGGGGGTAGTCCACCGTGATGAGGCGGCTGTACACCTCTTCCATCGCCTCAAGCAGTTGGTCCGCCTCGCCCAGGTGCCCGTGACGCACGAGGTCCAGCACGTAGCGGCGCAACTCGCTCGCCGCCTCGGCAAGGCCGTTCAGGTAGGCCGCGTCCTCGACGCCCAACGCCTCCGGCGTCGGAAGTGGCTCCTGCCGCACGAGTGCCAGCGTCAGGTTCGCCTCGGCAAACTCTTTTTGAGCATCCTGCACATAGCCCGCCCAGTAGATTTCGGCAAGGGCGAACGTTTTCTCGTTCATCGCGGCGACGATGCTCCCCGCCTCGGCGAGGAGGTGGCGCGCCTCGTCCCACTCGTGGCGATGCACGGCGCGAATGACCTTGGAACTGGCCTGAACCAGCCGCCGGGACTCGCCCAGCGCCGCCTCGCGCACGCCGTTCTTCTCCGACAGCCGACCATCAATCGCCTGCAAGATGCTATCGAGGTTATCCATCGTCCGCTCCGCATGGTACAAGATGTGAGATGTGGGATATGAGATAACGGCGAACGGATTTTCACCACAAAGGCACAAAGAACACAAAGAACGGACACAAGGAGGGATTTTCTGCTCGAAATAAGCCCTTTGCGTCTTTGTGCCTTTGCGTCTCTGCGTTACGCCGTGAGCCGTTCATTCCGCAGTCCGCATTCCGACTTCCGCATTCAAGCCAAGCTGCGCCCGGTACCATTCGATTGTCCGCTTCAATCCTTCATCGAAAGAAGTCTCGGACTGCCAGGCGAACCACTCTCTGGCCCGCGAGGTGTCCAGCTTGCGGCGGGGCTGGCCGTTCGGCTTGCTGGTGTCCCAGACGATTTGCCCCCCGAACCCTGTCAGGCGGGCGATTTTTTCCAGCAGGTCGCGGATGCTGATTTCGTAGGTGCTGCCCAGGTTCACGGGTTCGCTGTCGTCGTAGCGTTCCGCCGCGCAGACAATGCCCTCCGCCGCGTCCTCCACGAACAGGAACTCGCGCGTGGGCGAACCGTCCCCCCAGGCTATGATTTCACAGTCGCCCCGCACCTGCGCCTCCATGCACTTGCGAATCAGGGCAGGGATGACGTGGGAACTGGCGGGGTTGAAGTTGTCACGCGGCCCGTAGAGGTTGGTCGGCAGCAGGAAGATAGAGTTGTAGCCGTACTGCTGGCGGTAGGATTGGCTCTGCACGAGCAGCATCTTCTTCGCCAGCCCGTAGGGCGCGTTCGTCTCTTCGGGGTAGCCGTTCCACAACTCTTCCTCGTGGAAGGGCACGGGCGTGTGCTTGGGGTAGGCGCAGACGGTCCCGATAGCGACGAACTTGTCTACTCCGGCCCGCCAACTCTCGTGAAGGAGTTGCACGCCCATCATCAGATTGTCGTAGAAGAAGTCGGCGGGGTGCTCCCGGTTCGCGCC
>DASVVH010000432.1:0-7591 GCA_036386615.1 Ardenticatenaceae bacterium | reverse complement strand
CAGATCGCGGTTGGTCAGCACCCCGACCACCCACCCATCCTTCAACACGGGCAGGGTGGAAATCGAGTGGCGCAGCATCAAGTCCCGCGCTTCGTGCAGGCTGTCGTCCGGCTCGACGCACCGCGCCTTTGGCGTCATCAGGTGTTCCGCGTCGAGGCCACCGCGCCGAAACAGGGTCTCGATGAAATCCAGCAACTCGTCGGCCAGGGCGGGGCTAATCAACAGTCCCCCGCGATGGGCGAGGCAGTTACGAACGTCAGCGAAGCGCCGCCCCCGCGCCGACTCCTCCTGCGACAGCCGCTCGCGCGCGGTGATGTAATCAATAAACTCGCGCATACCGCCGCGCTCGTTGGGCCAGCCGAGGCTCTGAGCCTCCTCGTAGAGCCAATCCTCGAAGATGCGGAGCGCGTCCGTCCCGGCGCGATGCGGCTCCTGCTCCGCGACCCCACGTAGCGCGGCAACCTGCTCGTACCAGTTGGCATTGTTCATGGCCCGCGCTCGGCCAGCAGCGCGCGGATAGCGCGCAACTCTTGCAGGAGGTCGCCCAGAGCTACGCTCCCCGAAGCGTCGGGCGCGAGCCTCGCCTCGGCTTCCGCCTGCGTGGGAGAGAGCGGCAGGTTGCGGTAGCGGCGCAGCGCCTCCGCCACGACGTTGTAGACCCCCTCGTAATCTACGAGGCCCATCAACGACTCCTCCGCGCCGCCCGATTGCGATGTGTTCGCGCCCGCCGTCTGTACTTCCAGCGTGCCGATGTTGAAGAGGAAGCGGTCAAAGATGTCGCGCTTCACGGCGATATTCGTCACGGTGCGGTAGGGGACGTGTTTCACGGTGTACGTCCAGATGCCGACGCGGACGATAATCTCGTCCTCGACAATCTCGTACTGGATGGAGGCGACGTAGCGGTCAATCAGCCAGAGTGTCGGCAGGTACCACAACAGATTGAGCGCGAGCACGACGAGAAGCCCGACAGTTGCCCCCGCCGTGTCGCCCGCGTCCAGCCCGGCGAAGAAGCCTAGCGGCAGGCTCCACAGGAGCATGGAGAGCAGCACGAGCGAGGCGACGAGCCGGAACTTGGAACGCAGCCTCGGCGATGGTTGAAGATAGCTAGGAACCACGACCCTACCTCCGAAGGTGAAAGGAAGGAAGACGACGGCCCCATTATGACGGAGAGGCCAAGCGGAGGCAATCAGGCATCGCGTGAGGAGGACAAAGGGGGAAGGCAAGGGCACGAGCCTAGGCGGGGTTCAGGATGAGGACAGACCACGCAAGAACCCTCCTGGTGGAAGGACCAGGAGGGCAACGCTAGCGGTTGGCGTGGTTGGCTATGGGTTTGGAACCCAGGCGAAACAACCAGCCGTTTGGGGAATGACCGGGCGAAGGTCGTACAGCGCGCCGCCATCGGTGGGAGCGTAGAGCAGTTCGTCGGTGCGCGTCTCGGCCACGAGCGCGCCGGACCCGTCCGGCACCCACAAGAGCCTATCCGTGTTGGGTGGAAGCTGGTTCACCTGACGCGGCTCTCCATCTGCGGAATCCATCAGATAAAGGCCGAGTCGAGGACTGAATTCAAGCACTTCCCCGTGCGGATAGACTATGCTCACCAGGGCAAAGCCGATGCGCCCATCTTCCAACTCGACGGGGGAGATGACCTTAACATCCTCTACCTCGTCAAAGTCAATAACCCTGTCCAGAACCAGTTTGTTCTCGCTTTCGGGTTCGATGTGAAAGATCTCCACATTGTCGGCGGCCTTGATCAGCCGCTCGTCACGTAGCCAGATGAATTCGGGCTGTACAATAACGTAGCTATAGCTACCGGGGATTTCCAGTTCCCACCCCAGTTCCATATCCGCCAGCCCCGTCATGCTCCCTTCTATCTCACCTGAAATAACAAAATGCCGATAGCGGCCAGAGGGCGACCAATCACTGGCATTCGGAGCGTCAACTTCATGAGGGATGGAATGATAGTCATCGCACGAAGGCTGAAGGGCTACCTGTGTCCGTTGCCCACCCTCCAGAATCCACAGGTCATCACCCTCCTGGCACACCTGCGGCGATGGCGTCTCACCCGCCGCGCAGTCTACGACAGGGCCACCCTCGCCGGACCCACTCGTGGCGAGATAGTAGAAGGTTCCTTCGTCCGTCCTGATATTCGTGCTCTTGAATATCGCCCAGCGCCCATCCCCTGAAAGCGCGGGTGAGTGCAGCCGTTCCCCCTCGGCGAGCACTCGCGTCTCCAGAGTTTCCAGATTCAGCGTCACGATGCGACTCTGCTCCGGCCCCAGCACGTGCGAGAAGATAACCCATCCAGCATCAGGGCTGATGGTGAAATCAGAAAGGCCACCTACAGGACCACCTGGGCCAGCCAACAGGCGCGCGTGCGGCATCCGGCGGCTGGCGGTGGCCGAACCGAATAGCGGCTCGATCTGGCTCGCGCGGTGGTTCCAGCGCATCAGGGTTGCATCCTGAATGAACAGCAGGTCGTGCGTGAGGGCGGGCAGATGCTCCGCCGCGACAGGTTGCGCCGGGAACGGCGTCGCTGTCGGAAGCGGTGTATGAATCGGATAGGAAAGGGGCGTCTCCGTAGGTAGCGGGGGCGTAGGCACAGCCAGCGAAAGTGTAGCCTCTACCGACGGGGATTCAGGTGCCGGATACGCCTCTACTGAAAGCGTTACCTTTACTGGAAGCGTTGCCTCCGCCGTCGCGCTCATCTCCGTCGCCGCGAGGAGTTGCACGGCGGCAGCCGAGGCGCGCTCATCCACGACAGTGGAGGTTGGCAACGGTGCCGTTTCCACACCCTGCCCCGCCGCATTGCACGCGACCAGCAAGGCCGCGCCGATTATGAAGAGCACCATGAGAAGCCGAGTCGCCATCTACCACCATCCTTACAGAGTCGAAGAATCATCACAATCTTCGCGGTTGTAATCTCACATCTACGGAACCGTCTCCGTGACTTCCACTGACGGTGCCTCTTCTCCCTCCGCAGGAGTGGAGGAAGCAGCCAGCATAGGCGCGGCATCCCACACCCATACGTGCGGCTGGTCCCGCGTCGCCTCGTCCGGCCCGCCTGCCACGAAGTACACCCGCGTATTTTCGGCCCTCAAGACACGCAGCGTCGGAATAACCAGCCGGGACTCCGCGCCCTCCACGCTCTCCTCGTACACACCAAGCGCTGGCAGCACCGTACTCGTTAGCACCTCCCCGTTGGCCCCATAGACAAACAGAAGATTGCGCTCCATGATGAAGAGGGCACTGGAGGTAGTCGCCACACCCGGAAAGCCCTCCGGCCATAGAATCTCCTCCGGCTCCCCTCCCTCCAGCGGCACCCGCGTGAGCGGGTCGTGCTCCCCATTCTCCGTCGACACGAATACGGCGGCGGGGTTGCTCTGCCACGCGACGAGCGACTCGCCCGTAACGATGCGCCCCGCCCGAAGGTCACTCGATGGAGCGATGTAGAAGCCAGCCTGCATGTTCTCGGCCTGCTCGCCCTCCCCTCGTACCGCAGCCGCGAACCACCGACCATCCGACGAAACCATAGGCCCGCCAATCACCCGTTCGTCGCCAACCGCCTCCGCTACAGTGACCAGCGTGCCATCCCGGCTATCCAGCAGCAGGCTTGGGACGGGCCACACCTCCCTGACGCGCTCAGTGCTGTACCCTGCCATCGTCCAATACGGGCTTCCCTCTACGGGCGCGGGCGGCGGCGGGAACCCGTCAGCCCCGGTAGGCTGGACTGGCTCGATTCGCGTGACCAGCACGGGCGGCTCGCCCAGCGTCAGGGGCAGGCGAGTCAGGAAGTGCTGGTAGCCCGACCCCATCAGAAACGCGCTAGTGCCATCGTCCGACAGCGCGGGAACGGTGTATAGCCGCGCCCACTCCGCTGGCAGAAGGTCCGCAGCCGGATCGGGCACGCGGTCCCACACTCCCCCCGCGAGGTCCACCCGCCACACCGTTCCCCCACCCCCCGCGTCGTAACCTTCCCCGCCAAGCACGACCGCCACCCCGTTCGCCCCCAACCCCGCGAGGGCGAAGAGCCTTTCCGGGGCCGGGAGGTCGCGGCGGTTCTCGCCGCGACAATCCGCCGTAGACAGCCCGTCCGCGCCCACCCACAGCAGTTGGCCGTTCTCCAACCACAGATGCTGCCGCGTCCCCGAATACCCACTCTCGCTGGCGACCCAACTCTGCCCCGTCTCGACATTCAGAACGTGTAGCGACGTTTCGTAGGGGCCAAGCTCGCTCACCATCCGAACGTGTACCTTGCCCACCACGCACAGGCCGTTCGGCGCAATATCAATCTCCTGCCATTCCTCCGGCAGCGCGGACAACGGCTGAGGCGTAGACCAACCCTCGCTCTCGCCCCCACCTTCTTCCGTGCCGCTTCCACCCCCGCCCGGCGCAGTAGTTGCGGTGGGAATCGCCTCCGGCGAAGCCGTCACGCTTTGCACGGTCGCGCTTGGCTCCACGCTCACGTCGACCTGAGTGGGCGCAACCGTAATTATTGGCGCTGGGGTCATCGTCGCGCTCGGCGAAGGAACAACGACGATGGGCGCGGGAGGCGTGAAGGTCGGCGCTATAGTCGCCGTCAGGCGCGGGCCGGAGTTCGACGCCACCTCCGGCATCTCGTCCGGCCATGTGCGGAACGTCCACACCAGCCCCACCGTCAGCAGCAGCATCGCCGCGATTCCTGCAACCGACCCCAGCAGCGCCGGAAGACGTCCCGCGTTCCAGCCTCTCCCCGCCGCCTCGAACACCGCGTACACCTCGGCCCGCATCTGCTCGTCGCGCCGCGAGTGCAGCACCAGGGATTTGCGATGCTGCATCATCCCCGGGATTTCCTCGTCCATACGGCGATACGCGGTCAGTTGTGCCGCGCACGCCTCACAGCCCGCGACGTGCTCGTCCAACTCGCGCCGCTGCTTCTCGTCGAGGTCGCGGTAGTGCGCGAGCATCTGTTCCCAGGTTGAATGGTCCTTCATTTCCGTCTCCCCTCACCGGCCTGCGTGGCGCACCTCTTCGTTACGCGCTCGGCGTTCATCATCCTGCACTCCCATACGCCTGGCGGAACATCTCCCGCGCGCGGTGCAGCCGCACCTTCACCGCCCCCTCGCTCAACTCCAACGCCTGGGCCACCTCTCGAATCGAGAAGTTGTAATAGCTGAAGAGCAGCAGCGGCGCGCGATAATCGGGCGATAGCGCCGCCATCGCCTGCTCCACCGCGCTTGCCTCCGCCACCCGCTCCTGCGCGTCCGGTTGAGGCAGAGCGCCGGAATCGCTATTCATCCAGGGCAACCACACGAAGCGTCGTCTCCGTTTCATAGCATTGAACGCCAGATTCGACGCCACGCGATAGAGCCACGCCCGCTGGTTGTCTACCCCCAACAACTGGTTACGCGCCTTGAACGCCTTCAAGAAGGTCTCCTGCGTCAGGTCGTAAGCCATCTCCCAATCGTCCAGCAGGCTGTAAAGGTACGCGCAGATAGGCGCGCGGTAGCGCTCAAACAGCGTCGTCACCATCACGGCGGGGTCGCCGCGCAGTTGTTCATGGCTCACGCTTCTTGCCTCCACGCCTAACCCCTCTCCAAACCAACCTCCACGCACCTTCCAAACGCTCTTCTACCAAGTATGACAACCAACCCTCAGAGAAGGTTACAAACTCACCTGGCTTGAAGGAGTGGATTTACGCGGGAGAGGGTTAAGGCGACAACTCTTCTTGGGGCGAATCGTCTTTGCGGGAGAGGGCTAGCACGAGAACCGTCAGGAGCCGCCCCGCGTTCAGCGACCAGGGATAGCTGTCGAAGAGGCCGACGACGAAAAGCGCCAGCCACGCGCAGAGCGCCACCACCTCCCACTGGCCCAGCCTTCCGCGTCGCCGCGCCAGATGCCAGAGAGCCGCCACCGCCATCCCCAGCCAGATAGCCCCGGCCAGGACGCCCACCTCGGCGGCCAGGAGGAGCGGCACGTTATGCACGAACTGCGGCGGCACGTCAGGGGTTGACGACCACATTGCAAGCGGGAAGTTGCCCGCGCCGATTCCCGTGAATGGGCGCTGCAAGGCCACCTCTCGCGCCAGCCGGTTCATGGCGACCCTCGCGTCCAGTGATGTTTGCTCTGCCGAAAACACCACCGTCCCGCCGGAGGCGGGCGCGCCGGGCTGTAAAACCTCGATAAGTGGCTGCCAGCGCGTAGCGACCTGCTCCGGCCACAGGAGCGCGCCTGCCACGATGACCGCTCCCACCCCAATAAAAGCTTGAGCCAGGGCACGGCGCAGCGGCTGGCGCTGCCACACCAGCCAGCCAACAGTGAGCGGCAGCGCGAGCGCCGTCGCCACCCACGCGGAACGGGAGAAAGTCAGCAGCAGGCCGAGCCACAGCAGCCACCACAGGCAGCGCGCCCAAAGACGCTCCAGTAGGGGTAGCCCCAGCAGCAGCCCCGCGCTCAGGAAGCCGCCCAACACATTCGGGTGAAAGGTCAGCCCGTAAGCCCGGAGCCAGCGCGCCCCTTCGACCTCGATAATCGAAGCTCCCATCTGCCCTGAAGCGAGCGCCATTTCTCCCGGAAAGCCAAGCGGACCCTGCCGCACCACCTGCCCCAACCCCACCAGCACCTGAAAGCCAAGCCCCATCAGGAAAAGACCCACAATGCGCGGAACCGGAACGTCACTCTGGCTCAGGACGACGTACAGCGCCACTGCCAGCACCCACTGCGAGGCGGTAAACAGCGCCAGCGGAGGAGACAGTGCCAACGGGACCGTGAGCAGCGCCAGCGCCACCAGCCCCATCAGGGGCAGCGTCCACCTACCCTGCCCGCCTCGTCCGGGGTTCGCGATAAAAGTAGCCAGCAGGACGACTCCCACCACCACGTCCGTCAGGTAGAGGCCCAACGTGCTATAGAGAGGATGAATCTCCGGCACGATAGGCTGGCTCAACCGCCAGTAGGCAGAGAGCGGCAGCACAAGCACCAGAGCGTACAATCCCCATCGCTGGACGGTCAGAGCGAGCGTGGCGATAGTCTCCACCTTCATGTGAGCCGGAACGTGAGCGAACGCCTCCTATTGTAAGCGCCCCGCGCACAGATAGAAAGACCCGCCAACCAGACCAACTCAAACTCCCACCATCAGCGCCCAAACTGTTCGGCCAACGGGCACATGTAACTATAATATCTCGCACATCTGGTATTTTTCCTACGTCTCGCGTCTCTACTTCTCTAAGCAAGGCGTGCAGCCCACGCCAGTATTGATGATTCTTGAACACTCTATTAAGCACAACAACCTGCGCCCAGGGAGAAACGCCATGCGTAACTATAACCGCATCCTGATTGCACTCGCCATCCTGTTATCTGGCCTCGTCCTCTTTCCACAGGTCACGCTCCTCGGCGGAACCGTGAACTGGCAACGATTCCAGGGCATCTACGGCGACACCGTGACCGTCACGCGGGCCAGGTACGACGACGATGACCAGGAGTTGGAGGTTCGCGCCACCAGTTCCAGCGCTCAGGCCACCCTGAGTGTCTACGAGACCTCCACCGGGCAGTTCATCGGCACCCTCACCAACGAGGGCGACGACCATCGGGGCGAGTTCAACTGGCCCCGCGACCCCAG
>DASVVH010000431.1:0-7212 GCA_036386615.1 Ardenticatenaceae bacterium | reverse complement strand
ACCCTGCGCCAGCGTCTGGCCCGCTACGTGCGTAAAACGCTCTCCTTCTCTAAATCTGATAAGTTCCATCACCTTGTCACCAAGTGGTTTATCTGGGACCATAACCTATCACTTACTCCTTGACCACTACCGGCGGGGGTATTACTCGGCGGCGGTGAAAGCGTCAAGGAAGGCTTGAGGGATGGGGTCGGGGTCGGGAGGCAGGCGGTAGCGTGCGAGGGGTGCATTGTGCGAGATGCCACCCACGCTGTCATCCATCCCGTAGCTGACGCGCTCCATGGTCACCTCGCCTGCGCCGCATACGTCGCAGTCAGCTACTGTGACGCCTGGTGTCCACAGGGTAGTGTGGGGCGTCTCGCGCCCGCAGTACCAGCAAGGTTGGGAAGATCGATGCTCGTCCATGAGTGCATCATATCCCTCTTTTCGCCTGCCGTGTATGACCTCATCGTCACGCCCGGCGAAGTGCCAAAGTCCTTTTCTGGAGCCATCTACAATGCTTACTGCTAGGTGGATGGCTACGAACTCGACGCAGCTTGGGCCAGCCCTCGAAGGAGATGCCGAGGGCGCGCAGGTACATCATTCCGACCACGACGTGGAGGCAGTAGAGGCGTAAGGCATAAGTACGCCCGCCGCGCGTGGAACCGGCCAAGGTCATGCACAGCGGGCTTGAGGGGGTACTTCACCACAAGTATATAAAGCGTTACATGCCCTTTCAAGTGGGGTAGATCACACTTGAAAGGCAGTTTGACTGCTCTCCCCATGATGAATGATAAGCCCAGTTGCCTTCGGGAATCCCCTATGGTACCAGCAGCGTTAGTCGTCATGGAGCACCTCTAGGATACCACCAGCAAGCTCGTCGAGATGGTCTACGACCCGGTGGGCAGTCACCACACCAAACGCGCCTATGGTCCAACATCCGCGCGTTCCTGGCCTGGTACGCGGCTGCCGGGCACACGCGCCTCGATGCGGTCGTCGTGCGTCGCTACAAGGAGGTGCTGCGCGCCGGAGGTGAGGGCAGCCAGTCCGTCAACCAGGTGTAGTTCGTGACTAAAGTCCTGGACTAGGAAATAAAGTCGTAAACTGAAAAGTCTAGCGTTGGAGCCGACACGGCTGTAAAAGCTGGCTCTGGATAGCTCAATGTCAGCCTCGCCTTCTCAGTTTATGGAGATAAGCAGTTGTTTTATAATTACCATAAATGTTATATGATATACACATTCCACGTAGCTGAGTCCTTGGCGTCGTCCACTGGTACAGGCTGTGTTACTTGAAAGGCAGAATAACTTGCGACCTCTTATGCGTCGGGTCTGCGTCATTCTACTCACACTTCACGTCGCGCTCCTGGCTCAGCCAACATTTGCTCTGGCCGCCGATTGTACGTGGGAGGGCGATACCAGTCGTGCTTGGGAAGATGCGAGCAATTGGGCGAATTGTGTAGGCGGGGTTCTAGGCAGTGGCGACTCGGCCATCATTCCCGGCGACACTCCCCACCAACCTCTCCTCTCCTCTACACATTATAGGACACTTCACCAATTACGGGACCCTGGAAGTCGAGGCGGGAATGCGCCTGAGGTTTGGTGGCTACTTTTTCGACTTCAGGGGAGGCCGCGTGACGGGTGGGGGCACCCTGGAACTGCCGCATACCGACATCACAATCCAAGCCAACCAGATATTGGGCAATGCGGAAGCAGAGTTGAAATTGCCCGGCTCTCGCGTGTATGGGAGCGGCACCCTCCGGAACGTACTGGGGCGAACGCTTACGCTTAACAACACGACCATCACCAGCCCCTTCGACAACCAGGCGACGAGCGTCGTCCTAAATGGCAACTCCATTAGCACGCTAGGGTGGATCAACGCGGGAACGATTCGATTACAGCCGACCACCGATTATGGGTGGTCGTCGTTGACTGTGCCGGACGGCTTTACGAACCTGGGGACCATCGAGTTGACCAACAGCCGCCCAACGGCTGCCACTTGCACTCTCCTTGTGACTAATAACGGAGGGGGTACCTTCACCAACCGTGGTACGATCCGGGCGCTGGAGGGTGCGGGCGGTGGAGCGCGGACGATATCTGGCGGTTTGCAGAACGAGGGTGTACTCCAGGGTGTGCTCACAGTCAGTCGCTCCGTTACCAACACTGGCTCCATCCTTCCGGGCTCCTCCCCAAGGGTCCTGACCGTCAAGGGTGATTACGTTCAAGGCCAGGATGGTGAGTTGAGCGTGGAGGTCAATGGGTATGAAGCCGGCTCAGGATTCGACCGGCTGAACGTCTCTGGCAGCGCGGCCCTCGATGGCACTCTCAACATCATTTTTGAGAGCGACTTCGCGCCGAACACGGGCGATACCTTTCAGGTGCTCCAACATGGTTCACGGAGCGGAACCTTCCAGACCGTTAACTCCAGCCGTTCAGGAGGTAGCAGGCCAGTCTCCGTAGAGGTGGATTACACGAGTACGGCGACGACCGTTCGAGTGACCGCGCCGACGGGCTCCCCCCCGCAGACGGACTTCAATGGAGACGGCGAGGCTGACATTCTGTGGCGGCACGCCAGCACGGGGCAGAACAGCATCTACCTGATGAATGGTAGAACTGTCCTCAGCAACACCGCCATTGCGCGCCTCAGTGACCTCAACTACAAGGTCGCGGGTATCGGTGACTTCACGGGCGAGGGCAAGGCCGACATCCTGTGGCGGCATCATGGCACAGGCGATAACGTCCTCTTCACCATGAACGGTAGCACCATCGTCAGCAGCCAGACCGTTAACCGTGTTGCTGACCTCAGCATGAAGATTGTGGGCTTCGGCGTCAGTCCTGACTACTACGACTGGAATCACGTCACCGCGTCTGAACAGGCTGAGGCCGTACGAATGGCTCCCACACCTGGGGACACCGAATCGCAACTGGTCGAGCTGGAAAGCCTTGAAGGCGCGCCCTACGCGGGAGGCGAGGCTGTACTTGACGTGCCCGCCGATGCGGTGGCCGAAGTGCCCGCTCCCGGCACCCTCTCGGAGGACGCCTACACCGAGGAACCCGTTATGGAGCTGGAGGAGCCGCTCCCCGATGAGGCGCAGGAGCCGACCAGTGTTACCCTGGCGCGCTTTGCATCTGACCCGCAGCCTTTGTCGGTCTGGCTTGGATTGGGCTTGGCCCTATCTGCCATAGCAGGTGTCATTGCGGGGTGCCGGGCGTACCGCGCCAGATAACGACGCTGACGCATTTGTGGGCCTAAGTAAGGTGGCGGAACTCTGGCCCGCTGCCTTACTCCTGTGCAAACTGATATACGATCCTGTCCCTTTTGGCTTTTGTATGGTTCCCTCTCTCGTGCGACAACTACCGAGTAGTGCCATTCCCCTACTTCTTAGGACACAAGGTTAAGGCAGACTACTGGTGATAGGCGGTGCTGAAATCAGCTGGATTTGGGATATCCCAGCTACGGGTGCCGCCGTCGCCGATTGTAGACGCTTCCGATGGATCCCCGCCATTCAACGCCATGTCGAGCCAGCTATTCTACTGCCTCTTCGCCTTCAATGGAACCGCTCAGGATGACCGTCTCAGTCTATACTTTATTCCCATAGTACGGAACGGGCATTCCTCCCAGGCAGTTCTCAATTTACAACTTGAACATTTAAAGGAGGATAAATCCTCGAGAGAACTCAGTCCAGAACTTTATTCACGAGCTACAAGGTGTTGTCGCCTGCGACAGGCTTCTTGGGGCATCATCCGAAACGGGTATGGGGTGACTTGCCTAGACAGAGCGCAGTTGTTAGGCTTTAACTCTCAATCTGTACCGTCTAGCCTCTCAGTCGCTTGGGACTTCTCTGCTAATTTGCAACGAAGTAGGGATCGAGGGGCGCTGGTCGGTGCAGCCACCAGCGCCAGAAAGGACGATCTACCCTGTACGGTAATTGGACAGCATGTGCTGTTCTAAACTGTGATGATCCCCGAGGACATCTTGTTCACCTTGCGCCACTTGTACAGTCCAGCCCTCCCCTTTTGACCGGACCTGTTCTAGGGGATGTTTACTGCCCTCTGTCGGTCGTTGCCCACACTCTGCCTTTGCGCCTGGCGATTGACCCTGCTACCATCACGCTAGATATTGTTGTGTCTACACTAAGGAGCCTGGAATGAGCCAACCGCTAGCCATAGACGAGGGCATCCTCTACACTGACTTTTACCAGTTGACGATGGCCCAGGTCTACTTCCAGCTTGGCTTGCACGAGCGCCAGGCCCGTTTCGAGCACTTTTTCCGCAGTTACCCCAACTACGGTGCGCATCAGGCGGGCTTCTGCATCGCGGCGGGTTTGCAACCCCTCGTTGAATGGATGCAGCGCGTCCGCTTCGGCAACGCCGAGATTGACGCTCTGCGAACACAGCGCGGCAGCACGGGCCGACCCCTCTTCCGCGACGACTTTCTGGCCTGGCTCCGCGAGAACGGCGACTTCAGCCGCATCACGCTTGAAGCCGTCCCGGAGGGGCGCGTCGCCCATCCACACGTCCCCCTCACCGTTGTCACCGGGCCGCTGGCGATGGCCCAGATTCTCGAAACCGCTCTCCTCAACTACCTCAACTTCAGCACCCTCATCGCCACCAAGGCGGCCCGCATCCGCCAGAGCGCGGGCGAGGCGACGGTGATGGAGTTCGGCCTGCGCCGCGCGCAGGGGCAGGCGGGCAACGATGCCACTCGCGCTGCTCTTATCGGCGGGGCCGACTTCTCCTCTAACGTCGGGGCCTCCGCCGTACTAGGTCTGCCGCCGAAGGGCACGCACGCCCACGCTCTCGTCCAGGCGGCGATGGCGATGGGCATGAGCGAGTTGGACGCCTTCCGTGCCTACGCCCGCGACTACCCCGATGACACCCTGCTCCTGGTGGACACTATTGATACTCTCCGCAGCGGTGTGCCCCACGCTATCACTGTCTTCAAGGAACTGCGCGAGCGCGGTCATAAGCCCGTCGGCATCCGCCTCGACTCCGGCGATCTTGCCTACCTCTCGATGCAGAGCGCCCGCATGATGGACGAGGCAGGTTTCCCCGACCTCTCCATCGTCCTCTCCAATGATCTTGACGAGTTGATTGTCTGGCAGATTGAGTCACAGATTCGCCAGGAAGCCGCTCGCACCCGCACTGATGCCGAGGCTATCATACGCCGCCTCGTCTTCGGCGTCGGCACCCGCCTCGTCACTTCGGAAGGCGACCCCTCGCTCGGCGGCGTCTACAAACTCGTCGCCCTTCAGGACCACGCGGGTGAGTGGCAGCCCGCCATCAAGATTTCGGAGAGCGCCGAGAAGACGCCCACGCCTGGCGTCAAGCGCGCTTATCGTCTTTACGACGAGCGCGGCGTGGCCTCCGCCGACCTGCTCGCCCTCGCTGACGAAATGCTGGACGGTCCCACCCTCGACCTGCGCCACCCTTTCGGTCAGCGCCGCCGTGCCGTCCAACTCTCCTCCTGCCAGCTTGAGCCGCTCCACGAGACAATACTGGAGCGCGGCCAACTGGTGACGGAGTTTCCCTCGCTCGACGCCATACGCCAGCGCCGCCGGCAGGACATCGAGCGACTGGACCCCGGCGTGCGTCGTCTCATCAACCCGCATATTTATCACGTCTCACTGACACCCGCCCTCTGGGGTCTGAAGCAGGAACTCATCACCCGCGCTCGCGAGAGAAACATTTAGCCGATGGACGATAGAGAATAAGAGAGAGGCGCGGCCTGCCAAAGCCGCGCCTCTCTCTTATTGCCTACTAGCTCTACGAACCTGACAGCGCTTATGGGGCGTAGGTAAGGGTGCCGGAGACGGAGGTTCGTCCGCCGCTGTACTCGGATGTGCAGGACATGTCGAAGGTGTTGCCCCCCTCCTCTGTCGGCGTGCCGTACAGCAAGCCGTTGCTGCCATCACCACAGCCCAGGCCCGCCACGTCCTCGCCCTCAATAGGAGTGACTTGTCCGCTAGGGCGGTGAGTTATCTGCCCCGTCCTCGTGTAGGTGACGGTGGCGCTGAACGACACCCTGCGAGTCTCACTGACGCCGAGCCACGCGCCGATGTTGTTGCGGGATTCCTCGTCCTGGAAGTTGCCGCTGCCCTCCTCGTCCCATTCTATCTCCTGGAACATGTCGCTCGGCGGTATAGTGTGGCGCACCTCGGAGTTGGTGCCGGAAACTGTATAGGTGGAGCCATCGTCCTCGAAATCTTCAGTTTCCTCGTTGTAGCGCATCCTCACGTTGAAGGTTATCGTGCGCTCGGCGCTCCCGTGCGAGCCATTATCGAACGAATACTCGCTGGTTTGGTTATAGGTGATGTTGCCCGTCAGGGTGCCGCCAGCGCAGGCAGGGCTGCCCCTTAGAATCGCGTCATCCGCCTCCAGAACGTGCTCCCGGTTCTCGTATTCGCTGTTGCTGAAGACGAGCACGAGCGAGGTCAGGTTCTCGCCCGGATTGTCCCGACAGAAGGTCTTCTGGCTGAATTGGGTCCAGTCCTGCGGCTCCTGCACCTGACCATCAATGCTTGGGATGGCCCAGACGTGAGCCGTCTCGTATCCCCCCGCGAGGGTGTTGAAGAACGTGACGTACCGCACCTCATCGAGGATGTCGAAGCGGTAGTACAGCGCCGATAGGTGTGGCACTGCGGTCGAGAGGGCGTGTTCGTCCGGGGCGCTCAGTTCCCAATCAACTTCAGCGGTGACGTGGTGGCGCAGTTCGTCGTGTCGCTTGTAGAAGTCTACCGGGGCCTCGTTCCAGTTCTCAAGAGTGAACTGCGGCCAAACGTTCCTGAAACCTTCGGCCAACTGGCTGTTCACGACGAGGAGGCTATCCTGGAAGTGAGCGTCGTGAAAGATGTCAGGCACGGTGGAAGGGTCGTCAACGAAGTAGGGGAAGAGATAGGCCCCGTACTCGTGGGCATAGTTGACGGTTTCGAGAGGTAGCGCAGGCGCTTTCAAGAAGCCCGGCGCGGCATCATGCTCCTCGTGGTTGCGCGGATAGTCAGGGTCCTGGTTGAACTTGGGATAGACATAGTCCATCGCCCATGTGGCAGTCGCCGCGCGAATCCACTCGTACTCGCTGTAGGACCAGAAGGAGAAGGCATACTGGTTGAGGCGCATGAACCCCTGCGCCAGCACGCCAAAGGTGGCGTTCCGCTGTAGAACCAGATAGCCCGAAGACCCCGCACAGCACTTGAATGCCTTGACGTAGTTCATGCCGGAGTTGACGAGGTAGATGTCTATC
>DASVVH010000430.1:0-7537 GCA_036386615.1 Ardenticatenaceae bacterium | reverse complement strand
GGCGCGCCTTTCGCTTCCTGGTTGTATCGCATCGCTCACAACCTCGTCGCCAATTTCCACCGGGACAGGCGGCGGCGTCCTTCGCTTTCCATAGACGACCTGCCCTTGATTAGTAACTGGCGGGAGGCCCCGGAACAAGTGGCGGAACAGCACGACGAGGAACGTACGCTCTGGCAGGCCATCAATGGCTTGAGCGAGGACCGGCGCGAACTGCTGACCATGAAGTTTGGCGAGGGCTTGAGCAACGCGCAGATTGGGAACCTCATGGGGCGCACCGAGGGTGCTATCAAGTCGCTCTATCACCGGACACTCATCTCGCTACGGGAAGAACTGGAGCGCCGTTCACAGGGCCAGGAAACGAAGCATCCTCAGTAAGTCGCATCCTCCTCGCGGGCGAGGGACGGTTGGCGACTAGATTAGAAAACTTGAGCCGAGCCGAGCTACACTATGGCCGCGAGTGGTCGCAGCCCAACCTCGCCGCTAGAAAGATGGGTACGAATGATGAATGACTCCATCCAGCAGGACCTCCTCGCCGCGCACGCCGATGCGCTGGTGTCGGGCGACACGGGCTATTACGCCCGCTATTCGGCGCTATTCGGCGAGGAGATGCACCTCATCGAGCCGCTCTTCGCCCTGGCGGAGCAAATCCACGCGCTCTTCCAGGAGCCAGCCGTCCTGCGCGCGGAGTTCCGTGCCGACCTGAAGCTGGACCTGCTGGCCCAGGCGCGCCAGCAGGCCACGCGCAACCCCTACAACTGGCGCTGGGCCGCCATCGGCGCTTCCGCCGCCGTGGGTGTGGCGGGGGTCATCGCGGCGGCAGCATGGCGCAACAATCACGGCGGGCTGTGGCGCTCTCGCTAGATGACGACCCACTGCTTCCAGAAGCTGGGCACAGGTGCCCAAGGCGCTTTATGTCAACTAGGGCTTACATCATCGCCCTTCAATGTAAGCTTTTGTAAGCCTTAGTTCACATAAAGCGCAAAAATCAAGGTCGGTCACAAATCGCAAGTCTCTGACACGATGCTGGCTCCCCATTTCCACCCTTTGCCATTTCCCCCCTGCCACGTTATGATGCCCCGGCTTGTTCCCATACCCCTTACGTCGTAATCCGTCATCTCGCATCCCATATCTCACATCTCGTATCCCGAACCCGCATCCCGCAGGAGGAATCAATGACGAGCCTGCTGAATGGCAACGCCTCGCTGGGCGACTACGAAAGCGCCGTCCGCGACCAGCTTGCCCGCTATGAAGAAGAACGCCTCGCCGCCCGCCTCTGGGAGCGCGACCCCTCCCTCTGGAGCGACGACCCGGAGGTGCAGCAGACCATCGCCAACCGCCTCGGCTGGCTCTCCTCCCCGCGCGACATGCGGGAGCGCCTGGGCGAACTCGACTGTGTTCGCACCCCGCCCTACCAGGAGGCCGTGCTGCTCGGCATGGGTGGTTCCAGTCTCGCGCCTGAGGTCTTCCAGCGCATCTTCGGGAACGCTGACGGCTCGCCGCGCCTGCACGTCCTCGACAACACCACCGCCGACGCCGTGCAGTCTCTGCGTGACGCGCTGGACCTGGAGCGGACGCTCTTCATCGTCGCTTCCAAGTCCGGCACCACCACCGAGACCAGCGTCTTCGCCGATTACTTCTACGAGCAGACGGGCCGCAAGGGTGAGCAGTTCGTCGCCATCACCGACCCCGGCTCCCTCCTCGCGCAGGAGGCACAAGAGCGAGGCTACGCCGCCTGCTTCCTCAACCCGGAAGACATCGGCGGGCGCTACTCCGTTCTTTCCTTCTTCGGCCTTGTCCCCGCCACCATCATCGGCCTCGACGTGCAGGCGCTTCTCGACAGCGCCCTCCGCGAGATAGACGCCTCCTCCGGCGACGGTCCCGCCGCGCAGAACGAGGGTCTGGTGCTCGGCGTCATCATGGGCGAACTCGCGGCGGCGGGGCGCGACAAGCTGACCATCATCGCATCGCCCACGCTCGAACCTTTCGGCGATTGGGCCGAGCAACTGGTCGCGGAGAGCACAGGGAAAGAGGGGCGCGGCCTCCTGCCCGTTGTTGGGGAGCGCGTCAGCGCGCCTGACCGCTACGGCCCTGACCGCCTCTTCGTCTATCTCCGTCTCGCCAACGAACCCGTCTACGACGGGCATGTGGAGGCGCTGAAGCGCGCGGGCCATCCCGTCGTGCAGATAGATATTCAAGACCTCTACGACCTGGGCGCGCAGTTCTTCCGGTGGGAGTTCGCCACCGCCGTCGCGGGGGCCGTGCTCGGTATCAACCCTTTCGACGAGCCGAACGTCACCGAGAGCAAGAACAACTCGAAGCACCTGCTTGAGCGGTATCAGACTGACGGCAGTCTACCCTTCCCCGACCCGCGCCTCGACCAGGACGGTATCAAGGTGAGTGGTGTCGTCAACGGTGACAGCCCCGAAGATGCCCTGCTCGGCTTCGTGGAAGACGTGAGTGACCGCGAGTACATCGCCATCATGGCCTACATGCCGATGACCACCGCCAACCGCACCGCGCTCCACGAGCTACAGACCGCCATTCGCAACCGGACAGGGGCTGCCGTGACGCTTGGCTTCGGCCCGCGCTTCCTCCACTCGACGGGCCAGTTTCACAAGGGTGGCCCCGCGAGTGGGCGCTTCATCCAGATTGTTGCTCAGGACAGCGCCCAGGTGCCCATCCCCGGCAAACCCTACGACTTCACCACCCTCGCTTCCGCGCAGGCCCTTGGCGACATGCAGGCGCTGGTGCGCCGGGGCTTCGCGGTGACGCACCTCTTCGTCACGGGCGACACCGCCGAGGCCGTCACCCGCCTCACCGCCGCCCTCGAAGGCTAATCAGAGAGGGGCACGGCGCGCCGTGCCCCTACTCCCCCTCGTCCTGCGCCGCCGAGGGTTCCGAGGCGCAGACGGCGCGCCTCTCCACCCCCGGCTACATTTTTCGCCGTCCTGCGGACTCGTACAGCGCTATTGACAATGAGTGAACTCCCGCAGGGGTGGCGAAACTCATAGCTGTAAGTGAAGCGGAGCGCAACCTACAGCGGCCAAGGGAGCAAAGCTGAAACGCCCGACCCTCCGCCGTTTCGCCATTTCTGTGCTAAAATCCACCTATCCAATTCGCGGTAACAGATTGCATAAAGAGGGCGATGCTGCCCCATCCAAGGAGCGATAGCTATGGCAGATAACAGACGAGATGCCGTCATCGTCGGCGCGGCCCGCACGCCTATTGGCCGCTTTCAGGGTTCCCTCGCGGAGGTTCCCGCGACGGAGCTAGGGGCCATTGCCGTGCGCGAGGCGGTCCAGCGCGCCGGGATTCAGGGCGCGGACGTGGAAGAGGTCATCATGGGCAACGTCGTCCAAGCGGGTGAGGGGCAAGCCCCCGCGCGTCAGGCCGCTCTCAAGGCGGGGCTGCCCAGCAGCGTCAGCGCCACCACCATCAACAAGGTCTGCGGCAGTGGCCTCAAGGCCGTCATGATGGCCGCCGCCGCCATCCGCGCGGGCGACGGTGATGTGTTCGTCGCTGGCGGCATGGAGAACATGAACCAGGCCCCCTACCTGCTCCCCAAGGCGCGCTTCGGCTATCGCCTGGGCAACGCCGAACTGCTGGACGCGCTCGTTCACGACGGCCTCTGGTGCGCCGTCGAGTGTCACCACATGGGCAACAGCGCCGAGTGGGTGGCCCGCGAGTACGAAGTGACCCGCGAGGAGCAGGACGCCTTCGCGCTCCGCTCCCACCAGCGCGCCTGGGCCGCGATTCAGGCGGGCAAGTTCAAGGAAGAGATTGTTCCCGTCGAGATTACGACCCGCAAGGGCGTGACTGTCGTAGACACCGACGAATCGGTTCGCTCCGATACCTCCCTTGAGGCCCTCGCCAAGCTCCGGCCCGCGTTTGAAGGGACGGGGACCGTCACGGCAGGCAACGCGCCCGGCATCACCGATGGCGCGTCGGCCCTCGTCGTGATGAGCCGCGAGGCGGCGGAGCGGCGCGGCCTGAAGCCGCTCGCCCGCGTGGTGGACTACGCGCAGGCGGGCGTCGAGCCGCTTGCCATCTTCACCGCCCCCATTTACGCCGTGCAGAAGCTGACGCGCAAAATGGGCGTCGAGATGGACCACTTCGACCTCATAGAGATGAACGAGGCGTTCGCGGCGCAGTGCCTCGCCGACTTCCAGGGCCTCGGCATCGAGGGCGAGAATGTCAACGTTCACGGCGGCGCGATTGCTCTCGGCCACCCCATCGGTGCCAGTGGCGCGCGCGTCCTCACCACCCTCATCTACGCCTTGAAGGATCGCGGCCTCTCTAGGGGTCTCGCCACCCTCTGCCTCGGCGGCGGTGAGGCGGTTGCCCTCGCCATTGAACTCGAATGAAGCAGCGGCATCTTAGGGACGCAAAATGAATGGGCAGGAGGTGCCGCGTGGTCCAGCGTTGCGCGCCAACGCTTCCTCCGGGCTGTTCGATGCTCTCTACCACTCTTATGGGATTCGGTGCGGCGACGGCGTGCGAGACCTCGGCGGCTCTTCGAACCTCAATCTGTTTGTCCCCGATGCTCGATATCGCTATGTCGTCCGTGTGTATAGACCCTGGGTCACGACAGCACGGCTAGCTGCCATGCACGCTGTCCGGCAGCAGTTGGAGCGTGGCGGTGTACCCTGTGCCCAGCCAATCTCCACGCTCAACGGCGAGACGTGGATTCGCGTTGATGATCGCCTCGTCGAAGTCGAGCCTTACGTCGAGTACGACGCCAAGATGGATTCGTGGGAGCGGCTCGAAGCGGGCCTGCCGTTGCTGGGGCGCATCCATACCCTGCTCCGTTCGCTCGTGCTCAACGAGGATGGACGCCACGCACCAGCGGCGAACCACATTGAGCCACGAGAGGTGTTGGCTGGGGTGCGGCGCGGAACCCGACGCATTCGGCAGTGGGGTGCCTCCGAAGCCGAGCTTCAACTCGCGGTGGCATCCGAGGAGCTAGCGCGGCTAGTTGCGCGTGCGGAACGAGGGGTAGAAGGTCTCCCTCGGCAGATGGTTCATGGCGACTACTGGGACAACAATGTATTGTTCCGCGAGGGGCGCGTGGTGCTCGTCGCCGACTTCGACTTTATGGGCGAACGCGCAAGAATAGACGACCTGGCGCTCACACTGTACTACGCCAACTCCGCGTTTGTGGATAATCCCGTATCGGATGACCACCTCCTCAGGCTACGCACTCTCGTCAATGCCTACAACACTGGTCTGGATGAACCGCTTACGAGGGCCGAACGTGCGGCGCTCCCGTTGGCCCTCGTGCGGACACCACTGTGCTTCATTGCAATGATTGCAGTGGTAGATTCCACATCCGGTGCTCGCCAGTTGGCGGCAGAGATGGCTCAGGATATTACTTGGGCGCTTGCCATCGTTCGGAATCTTGACCGTTGGCAATCCGCGTTCGTGTAACTCACGATATTATGCTGTCAGGTTAATCAGGACGCCTGTGCCAGTTCGGGCGTGAACAAGACTAAATCGGGAAGTGGAAAAACGGGTGGAGCAACAGACTTCTTTTGGCGTGGTGGTCTATGGAGCAACGGCGGGCGGCGTGCTCGTGGCGATTGCCGCCGCGCAGGAAGGGGCGAGTGTTGCCTTAATCGAACCGGGGCGGCACGTTGGAGGCATGGTCTCCGGCGGGCTGGGGCGCACGGATTACAACGAGCGCCGGGACCGCAGCGTGATTGGCGGGCTGGCGCTCGAATTTTACGCGCGCATCGCCCGCCACTATGGGGCTGACACCTGGACGTGGCGCAGTAACACGCGACTAGCGATAAGTGCATACACTCGCGGCCTGAAGCCCCGTTCATGTCGCGTTCATACTCGCTTGGTATAACAGAATCGCTCGGCTAGACAGCAACCCCCCTCTTGCATTAAACTTTTCACCACCCGCTACCATTCACTCACCCGGAGAGCCGCCTTATGCTAAATGTCTTTAACCGAATCGTGACCATCCTCACACTCCTGGGCGTCATCGCGTGTGGGACGTTAAGCGCGATTGGCGTCTTCCTCCCTGACCGCGTCCGCAACCAGTCGGCGGTGGCTGTCGCCTCCCTGCTGGACGCCCCCGCGAGAATGGGTTTTGGTCAGCTGGCACTCCTCGCGGCGCTGGCCTCGCTGGCCGTTCTGCTCGCTTTCCTCGTGCTCGTCTTCGAGTTGCGCCCGCCCGAAAATGAGGGGACGGTGCGCGTCAGGACCGCCGACGGCAGCGATATTTCCATCGCCCGCAACGCCATCCTCCAGCGCGTGCAGTTCGCGGTGGACCGTTTGGACGACGTGGTGCAGGTGGAGCCAGTCATCTCCGGCAAAGGGGACGGCCTCGTCGTCCACCTAGACGTGACGACCTCGCCCTACGTTGACGTGCCGATGAAGACCGAGGAGATTCGCGCCGTCGCCCGCGAGATGGTTGAGAAGCAGATGGGCCTCGCGGTCAAGAAGATTACCGTCAAGATTGACCACGACAAGTACCGCGACATCGCGCCGGAGAACATCGGGATATAGAATTTGATACCCACAGGTGGACCAATCTCTGAGGTTGGCACCCGTAGCCATTACTTAGGGGTTCATTGACTCATGCCAGGCTGACTTGGTGATATCGAACCCTCGGACTTGAACGAAACAGAGTGGAATCTTGCGCCGCTATTGCGTCCTGACATTGTTGCTCCTCTTGAGCGCGTGCCGGGCGCAAGAAGAGCCAGAGCAGGTCGAGGCGATTCCACTTGTACCCATGCAGGTGGTGGAACAGTACGATATCCTACCCTTGAGCGCGCCGCTCCATGTGCATGACCAGCGGTACCCCATGATTACTTACACGGCTCAAGGAGAGAGAGAACACCGTCTCTACGATGAGGTAATCTTTCCTACGCACGTAATCGTTACCTTTAATCAGGAGATGGAGGAGCCGCGCGTCTTTCTTGCACGCTCCCCGCACGGTGGATGTCTTGTCGCCTGGAATAATGAGCTTAACACCCTCACAGATCCTTGCTCTGGCTCTCAGTTCACCATGCAGGGTGAGTACCAGAGCGGGCCGTCCCCTCGCAACCTTGACGAGCTTCCAGGCGAGGTGCGTGACAACATATTATGGGTACGCAGCGAGATAATCTATGGCGAACCAGTTCGATAATGGTGGCAAGCCTGTAAGTGGCTGCACCGCACCAAAGTTACTCGACTCAGGGTCTTTCTGGAACCCTACCTTAATATGCGGATGACCCGCTTCATACGAGCAGGTCCATTCTCAACTTATCTTGTGCTCGTTCATATTATCGGGGAAGCCCGGTTGTCCATCTGTGCCATCCCGTGTACGATGCACCAGCCGTATGCTGATCAGCCCGCCGTGCCGCAGGCCATCTCCATCCCTACTAACTAAGCCCCTCAACGTGAGCGCCAGCCTCGCACTCATTCAGGCCCTACTCATTCTTGGCATCCCACTCGGCCTCTGGTTGCTCCCGGTAGTCCGCAGAGTTGCCCCTCTCGTCGTTCTCCAGATTGCGGTCGGTTTCCTGCTTGGCCCCTCACTCTTCGG
>DASVVH010000429.1:0-8465 GCA_036386615.1 Ardenticatenaceae bacterium | reverse complement strand
GGGCGCTCTACGAGCAGGTGCGGTTGCGCGACGCGCTCAGGGAGGCGATGGCCCTCGCCCGCGAGGTCAACCGCTACCTGGACGAGAAGGAACCCTGGAAGGTCTACAAGCAGGACCCCGCCGCCGCGGGCACTTCCATCTTCGTCGCCATGCGGGCGATTGACTCGCTGAAGGTTCTGCTCGCGCCCGTGCTGCCGCACACTAGCCAGCAGGTTCACGAGTTCTTCGGCTACACCGAGCCGCTTTTCGGCACGCAGGGCGTGGAGCACTATGAAGAGGAGACGCGCGGCCACGATGCCGTTGTCTACCACCCCACCCCGCAGGAGGCCGAGGTCAACCGTTGGGTGCCCAGTGAACTTCAACCCGGCACGCCTTTCCAGCAGCCAGTGCCACTCTTCAAATTGCTCGATCCCGAAATCGTCGAGTCCGAGCGTGCCCTCCTCGGCACCGAAGCCGTAGCCATTCGCTAAAGGCTGGTAAGAGAGATGGGATGATGCTGGCAACTATGTCTGAATCTGAACGTACCCCCGTGGTGACGGAGGGTCTGATTGCCGAGGGGCTGAGAGAGCTTGGCTTCAACCCATCGAGCGTGGTCATTGTCCATTCCTCGCTCCGCTCCTTTGGCTACGTGGAAGGGGGCGCATTGGCCGTTTGTCGGGCACTCTTTGCGGTGTGTGGCACGATACTCGTGCCTGCGGGCACATGGGACCTCACCCATTTGCCCGCGCCGCCGGGCCTCGTCCGCCCTGATAACGCGATTCTTACCGCCTCAACGTGGGAAGAGTTCGACTCTGCGCTTGCCCGCGCCCTTCCTTTCTCACAAAAACTTCCCATTGACCGAGGTCTAGGGACGATTGCCGAAACGATGCGACAGAGCTTCCCTCACCATCGCAGCCCTCACCCGCTTCTGTCCTACCTTGTAGTGGGTCGGCACGCAAAGGCGCTGTGCAACGCACAAAGGCTGGACTGGCCCCTCGGCCCTTTTGAGGCCGCTGAGGCTTTGAGCGGTGAAGTGCTCCTTCTCGGCGTCTCCCACACCTCGAACACAACGATCCACCTTGCGGAACAACGGTTGGGGCGCTCCCGTTTCTTCCGTTACGCGAAGGCGGACGAAGGGGTGTGGCTGGAGTTGCCAAATATTCCGGGGGAAAGCCACCGTTTCGATAGAATTGAGTCCGCCTTGGTGGCTGTCACGAGGGAGGTCAAAATTGGTAGCTGCCGTGCGCGTCGAATCGCCATCTCCGATATTGTCGCCGTCACCGACTCGCTGATTCGCCTCGACCCGGCAGCCCTTCTCTGTGAAGATAGCGCGTGCCGCTGCGGCGCGGCCCTGCAACAACGCCTCGCCACGATAAAGACTGCATCACCAGGCGTCACCCCATAGGCGACGGTTCAACCGGAGCCTCGTCTGTTCGCGGCATCTGCCATGTTTCATCTATGCAAGCACTTCATGGTCGCACTGTTCCATCATTTATGTTGAGCCGCACCTCGCAGCGACTTGTACCCCTCCTGCTTTTCGTGGGCACCTTTTGCCTCGCGGCACTCTTCGCGTGGCGCACGCCGCGCTGGCTGGCCCCGGACGAGCCAGCGCACTACGCCTACGTGCAGCACGTCGCCACGACGGGTCGCCCGCCTGTGCTTGAAGCTCGCTGCTACGATGAGGCGTATAAGAGCAGCCTTACCGGAACCGACTTTCGAGAGGGCGTAGACCTGACGCGCTTCTGCTACGAGGGCCACCAGCCGCCCCTCTTCTATTATCTCGCCGCTCCCATCTACCTGCTCAGTGATGGTTCTCTGCTGGCGTTGCGCCTCTTCTGCGCCCTGCTCGGCGCGGGTGTGCCCGTCGCGGCGTGGGGCATCGCGCGGGCGACGGGGGCCGACGAGGGGTTGGCGCTGGCAACGGCGGGCCTCGTCGCCCTCGTGCCGCAGCACCTCGCCATGCTTGGCTCCCTGAACAACGACGCGCTCGCCTTTCTCGTTGTCGCGCTCGCCGTCTGGCAGGCTGTGCGCCTCCTGCACCCCGGAGAGGCCGCGCAGAACCACGAGTGGGTGCGCCTCGGCGTCCTTGTGGGTCTTGCCCTGATTACTAAGACCTTGGCGTGGGTGGTGCTCCTCCCGGTGGCCCTGCTCCTGCTGTTCCGCTACCCTTTGTCACAGAAGAGCACGCCTCTCCTGCTCCGCCGCGCCCTGATGGTAGCAGGCATCGCGGCGCTCTTCATCCTGCCCTGGTTCGCCCGCAACGCCGTCGCCTATGCACCCTCCGACATCATGGCCCTGCGACGGCATGACGAGATTGCTGTCGGCCAGCCCCGCACCGCCGAGATGATTGCCCAGAGGGGCCTGTCCGGCACCATCTCGAACGGCCTTCGCACCACCTTCAACTCCTTCTGGGGGCAGTTCGGCTGGATGGAGGCCCCCTTGAAAGAGGCCGAGTACCGCCTGCTCGGCCTTTTCTGCCTCGTGGCGCTCGCCGGGCTGCTCCTCTGGCTGGCGCGGCGCGGCTGGCGTGCCTGGGGGATAGATGGCCGCGCTCTGCTGCTCTTTACTGCCTGGGTGCTCGGCAGCGCTGCCCTCGTCCTCTACTACAACCTCGAATTCGTACAGTACCAGGGGCGCTACCTCTTCCCGGCCCTCGCGCCGCTTGCCTTCTTCACGATGGTGGGGCTGGGCGCGTGGCTGCCCGCCCGCCTCCGTCCGCTACTCTGGGGCGCGCTGCTCCTTTTCCTCCTCTATCTAAACGTGCTGGCTGTCTACCAGCGCCTGCCCGGTCTGTTGAACTCATGAACTTCGCGGCAAGACGAGGCATCCTTGGCCGGAGGCTCCTGCTTCCCTTCTGGCAGCGCGCCCCATTGTGGCTCCGCCGCCGCCTCATCTGGCTCGGAGCTTCCAAATTCCTCGTTGGGGTCGCCGCCGTCTGCCTCAACTCGCGGAACCAGATGCTCCTCCTGCGCCATCGCTTCCACAACGAGCACCCGTGGGGCTTTCCGGGCGGTTGGGTAGATGGCGGCGAGGCTCCCGTTCAGGCCATCGTCCGCGAGATACGCGAGGAGACTGGTCTGGAACCCGTAGTCGAGGATTTGCTGCTCGTGATGGGCGATGGCAAATGGGTCGAAATCGTCTACCTCTGCCGCGTGCCCGATACCGAACCCGTCGTCCAGCAGAGCGAAGCCATAGAGTATCGCTGGGTAGACCCTGCTAACCACGGCCTGAACCTGACCCTGCCGCAGGCCAGGGCTGCCAGCATCGTTGCATCCCGCCTCCGCGACACCCCGAATTCCTGACTACCGCGCGAAAGCTAACGCCGTTCCACTTCCACCGTCCACCGTCTTTCGTCCTTCGTCCTCTCGTGGTGCCCTGCCTCACTGCGAGCCACGAGTGAACCTGCTACAGTGGCGGCATGGAACCAGGAGCGCCGCCGACCGCCGCCACCCTCGCGGCGTGGATACGCCTGCTCCTAGGCGACCAGTTCCCCGAAAGCACCAACGGCGTCTGGCAGCCCGGCGATGGTCGCCCCCTCCGCCGCCTCGGCGTGGCGCTGGCAGGCAGTGCGAGCGTCGCCGCAGCCGCGCGGGATGCTTCCGTAGATGCCCTGCTGCTGCACCGCCCCTGGTGGCTGGAAACGCTGCCGCCGGAAATGGCCGTCCTCGCCTTCCACGAGGCGCTGGACAACCGCCTCACGACGGGCAACAACCCCTGGCTCGCGGCAGCGCTCGGCTTCACCCTCGGCGAGACGATTAGCGAGCAGCAGGATCGCCCCCTCGTCTGCCTCGCCCACGCCTTGCAACCTCTAAGCGTTGGTGACTTGCTGGCCCATCTGGACGCTCAATTTCCGGGTAGCGTCTTCAACATCTGGAAGGCCCTGCCTCCTTCCGAACCTATCCACACGATTGCCCTCGCCAACGCTATGCGCCCCACTCTCGTCGCCCTCGCCGCGCACCGGGGCGCGACCCTCTATCTCACCGGGACCCTCCGCCCCGCCGCTCAGGTCACACTGCTGCAAACCTCCATGATGGCCGTCGGCCTCGGCCACGAAGCCATTGAGCGCTGGGGCCTGCGGTGGCTCACTACTGCCATCCAGACCCACTTTCCCATTGAGATTGTGTGGCTGGACTGACGAGAAGGAATGAAAAGTCAAGGATGAGGAGGGAGGGGCGGCAGGCGAGAGGTAGGATAGTTGGTGTTCAGGCCAGTATAGGCCAGTAACGGCCAGTACTGGCGAGCACAAAAGGCCAGTATGGTGGGAGATATGTATTATTCTACAACGCATATGATTGCCAAGAACGCCTGGAAGTGCGGCTGCTCTACCCGCTCTGCACTCCACCGCTATAATTCGTTGAAGTCCCTGTAGCTGTCTTCCTCTGAATTGCGCGAACTCCCTCTGCCCTGCTATGCTATTCTTTACACAGTGTAAACGAGCATGGGGACGACGATGGGTTTTCTCAACAGGCTGTTAGGCAAGAAAGAGTCTGCGCCGAAAGACGATGGCATCTACTTCTACGTGCGCTGCGCCAATTGTGAGCGCGTCCTGCACACGCGGCTGGACCCTCAGCGCGACCTTCAGGCTACCGACGAGGGGGGTTTTGAGGTTCGCAAAGAGATGACTGATGACCGCTGCTTCCGGCGCATCGTCCTGGAAGCCTCCTTCGACTCGAAACGTAATGTGGTCAACGCGGAGGTGCAAGGCGGCAAGCTGATTGACCGCGACACCTGGGAGGCCGAGAAGAACCTGCCTCGCCGCCCGGAGCCGGAACCCGATCCTGCTCAGGATTTGTAAAACAGACTGTAATCTGTATAATCAACTCTTGTATTGCGCCTCAAACGGCACGACTGTGACGGAGGGTCGAGGCAGGTTCTCGATCCTCTTCATTTTGTTGGTGAGTGGTGGCGTTCGGTGACCCGTGAAATGAGCCAACTTTCGGGTTGGAAGTGGGAGAGGAACTACAGATTATGAAGCGCACCTATCAGCCGAAGCGCCGCAAGCGCATTCGCACGCACGGCTTCCGCGCCCGCATGGCGAGTAAGGGAGGCCGCAACGTCCTCAAGGCGCGCCGCGCCAAGGGACGGCACGAGCTGACCGTCAAGATTCCCCGCCGCTACGGCGAGTAAATGCTGGAACGTGAAACGGGGGCGGGCTTCTGTCTCCGTTTTCGTTAGTATCACTCTGTGCGACGCGACCTTCGCCTGCGCGACAACAGCGACTTCCAGCGGGTCCGCCGCGTTGGCAAAAGTGTTGCTAACACCTGGCTCGTGCTCGTGCAGGCCCCGAACCCGCAGGGGCGAAGCCGCTACGGCTTCACCGTCAGCAAGAAACTGGGGGGCGCGGTCCAGCGTAATAAGCTCAAGCGGCGGCTGCGCGAGCACCTTCGCCTTCACCTACAGGCCAGCCGCTTGCGCCCCGGAGTGGACGTGGTCGTCATCGCCCGCAGCGCAGCGCGTGGGGCCGACTACCAGACCCTGAGCCGGGCACTGGACGACCTGCTGGCCCGCGCCAAACTGCTGAAGAGGAATGAAGAGTGATGGATGGCTTGATTGTTGGCACAATCCGCTTTTACCAACGCCGCATCTCGCCGCTGACCGGACCCACCTGCCGCTTTCACCCGACCTGCTCCCAATACACTCTGGAAGCCGTGCAGAAATACGGCTCATTGAAGGGAAGCTGGCTCGGCGTTCGACGTATTTTTCGGTGTCACCCGTTCCATCCGGGCGGGTACGACCCCGTGCCGTAACGGTGATGGCTTTCATCACCAAGGAGGACTGACCATCCATGTGGAATTCATTTGTCGGGCTGATTTATAGCTCGCTCGAAGCAATACATACCGTACTGGGTAGCTGGGGTCTGGCGATTATTCTGTTTACGGTCGCTATCAAAATCCTGACCTGGCCGCTCACGACCAAGCAGGTCAAATCGTCCAAGGCGATGCAAGAGTTGCAGCCGCGCATGAAGGAGCTTCAGGCGAAGTACAAGGACGATAAGGACGCCCAGACCCGCGAGACGATGAAGCTGTATCAGGAACTGGGCATCAACCCCCTGAGTGGCTGTCTGCCGATGGTGATTCAGATGCCCATCTGGTTTGGCCTCTATCAGGCCATCAGTCGCCTAGGGACGAATGACGAGCTTCGGGAAGGCTTTCTATTCATTCCCAGCCTTGCCCTTCCGAACGCGGAGATGGGTCTGGGTTGGCTGACCGATTTCGCCAATCTGGGCACCAATTGGGCTTATCTGGTGCTGCCGGTGCTCACTGTCATCACGCAGATAGCGGTCAGCAAGCTGATGACGCCGACCACCCCCACGACTCAGAACAGCGATGACCCCACCCAGGCCGTGATGAAGCAGATGAACACCATCATGCCCGTCATGTTCGGCTTCTTCGCCTTGCAATTTCCTGCCGGGCTGGCGCTCTACTGGGTCACTAACAACGTGCTTACCTACATCCAGTACTTTGTGCTGAATCGCGCAGGCGCAACCGCGCCAATGACACTCGCGGCGGTGGGCGCGGGCGATGCTCCGGTCGTCATCGAATCGCAAGCAACTATAAAAGAAACTCCTGTGAGGCTAGAAGATGGCAAGCCACGTCGCCGCCGGAAGAAGCGTTGAAACCAGTGGTCGCACCGTCGAGCAGGCTGTCGAGGCGGCCCTCGCCCGCATAGGCCGCAGCCGTGACGAGGTCGAGGTGCAGGTTCTGCGCGAGGCGAGCAAGGGCGTGCTCGGCTTCGGAGCGCACGATGCCATTGTGCGCGTCACCGAGCTTGTCACGGCCCCGGCACCTGTTGCGCCTGCTCCGGTGCAGACCGATGAGCAGCCCGCCGAGGCGTTCGCCGAGGAAGATTGGCCCGCCGAGGTCGAAGCCGCGCACGAGCCGCAGGACGACGATTTTGAACTCCACGATGATGACGAGGGGCAGCCCTACAGCCGGGGCACCGTCACCGATGAAGAGTTGCTCGAAGTCAGCCGCGAGATGCTGCTGGAAATCATCACCCGGATGGGCGTCATCGCAGATGTGCTCGCCACCTGGGTAGACGCGGCGGACGAGCGGGAAGAGCCAGCCCTGATTCTCGATATCGTTGGGGACGACCTCGGCCTGCTCATTGGCCGCCGGGGCGAGACCCTGCGCGACTTGCAGTACCTCCTGCGCCTGATGGTGGGCCGCCGCATTCAGGGCTGGGCCAACATCGTCGTAGATGTCGAGGGTTACAAGCAGCGCCGCGAGCGCAACGTTCGGCAGCTTGCCCGTCGCCTGGCCGAGCGCGTCCAGGAGACAGGACGGCCCGCCCACATGGAGCCGATGAACGCCTACGAGCGCCGCCTCGTCCACCTCGAACTGCGCCAGATGGGCGGCGTCTCCACCAAAAGCTCCGGCGAGGGCGAACGCCGCAAGGTCGGCATTTACCCTGAAGATTACAACGGGGTAAAATAGCCGCGCCATTTCATCCTGAGCGAAGCTTGTGGGCAACCTTAAGTCTCTATCCGTAAAATGCTGGAAGCTCCTGCAATCGCCGGTATAGGGGCAGGATGCTGGGTGGATTCTTCGCTCCGCTCAGAATAACAAGTGAGGGCGGTTCGCTTGCTGTCGCCTCCAACACCTGCCTGACAGAGCCACTACATGATTTTACGGATAGACAGACACTGAGGCTGTCCACGCAGAGTACAACGATTACAGGGATGAATCCATTAGGAACATAGCATGAAGACTACCTATCTCACACTACTCGTCTCCGCGCTGGCTGCTGGCTGGGGCCTCCTCAGCTTCCGCCGCACTCAAGAAGCGGAGCGCCGCCTGGAAGAGATGCGCGCCTCCTACTTCCGCCTTTCCGGCGAATCGCGGGAGCGCATCGAGACGCTGGAGAGCGAAACCCGCGCTCTACGCCAGCAGGTGCGCCTCACCAGTGGCGACGGCAAGCTCTTCGAGCCGGACACCACCATTGCCGAGGTCGTCGGGCTGCACCCCCGCGCCGCAGAGGTGTTGCAGGGCTTCCACATCGGCGGCTGCTCTAGCTGCGCCGTAGATTCCGAAGACACCCTCCGCTACGCCGCGCAGGCCAATGGGCAGAACCTGGAACTGGTTCTTCAAGCCCTCAATCGGCTGACGAGTGGCGAGGAGGCCGAAGTTGTTCGCCTGATGGAGCGCCAGCCCAACGTCCGCCTCTCTCTTTAGATATTACCAGTACCCACCCCACCCCGCACGGAGCCAGGAGCGTCATCGCTTCTGGCTCCGTGCATTTAGGGCGATAGGCGAATCTTCAAGGGAGTTATACCAACGCATCGTAAAAGTGGCGCAAACTGGTTGGGGTGCCGCCGAGGGTTGCGAGGGGCAAACGACGCCCCTCTCCACCCCCGGCTTGTATCTTAACAGTAGCTGGATACGCTAAGGTATCGGCGATCCAGTTGGGACACGCGCCAGGTGACGTTGTATCCCCGGCAAAGCGGGCGAGCTTGGTAGTGTAGATAAACGCCCTGGCGCGTGCCT
>DASVVH010000428.1:0-4112 GCA_036386615.1 Ardenticatenaceae bacterium | reverse complement strand
AGCCCCAGCGCGGTAATGCCAATCTGCAAGTCGCTGGCCTGACGCGCTATCTCCAGGGCCATCTCCTCGTCGCCATAGGTGCGGCCATCGGTCAGGAGGAGGACGTGGCTGAGGACGTTCGGCCTATGATAGCGTATCACTTCCTGGATGCCCGTGCGTAGGCCAGAGGCGATTTCGGTGCCGCCACTGGGCGTGATGCCATCTATCGCCGTCCGCGCGACCTGCGTGTCGGAGGCGGGGCTGGCCGGGAAAACAACGTTGGCCCGGTCGTTGAAGGCGACCACGCCGAAGGTGTCCTTTGGCGATAGCTGGGAGAGGATGCGCCGCGCTGCCTCCTTGACGTAATGCAGGCGGCTTCCCTTCATGGAGGAGCTACGGTCCAGCACCAGCACGACGTTCAGGGGAGCACCCTTGTGCGCGGCCTCTGCCTGGACGTTCACCGTGAGGAGAGCGTAGACGCGCTGCGGCCCGTAGGGGCGGATGAGCTTTTCCGGTGAAAGCTGGAGTTCCAGGCGGAGCGGCTGCCCGTGCCGCAACTCGCGCTGGAGCCACTGATCGTAGTCGCGCCGCTTCTCCTCGTTGCCCAGAATCTGATAGGCTTCCTGGAGGCCGATGAACTGCTGCTTGGCGTTCTGCGAGGGGTTGACGTCCGGGTGATAGAGACGCGCCAGCATCCGATACTGGCTCTTGAGGAGCCGCGCATCGCAGCCACGATCAAGCCCCAGCCTATCGTAGTAGTTCGCGGAGTAGGTGGCGACTGCCATGCCTGTTGCTGTCACGCTAGACCACCAGGGTTAGTAAAGGAGGGTTGAAGCCGACGCTGGTGCCTCGATGGGCAGCGCGTAGACACGATGATCCATCGAGCCGAAGTAAATCATGCCATCGCCCAGGCGCGGCGACCCCGGAACCGGGCCACCTGTAGCGAAACGCCACAGGTGCTTGCCCTTGTGCGCGTCTACACAGTAGACCGTCCCGTTCCGCGCGCCGATGAAGAGCTTGCCGTCCGGCGTGACGACGGGCGAGGAGGTGACCTGCGCGCCGAGTGACAGCTTCCAGACCTCTCTACCCCATTCGGCTTCCAGGCAGTAGAGCGTCCCGTCTACCGACGCTACGAACAGTTTGTCCTCAAAGGGGAAGGGCGACGAGTAGATACGGTCGTTCAGGCGCACGCGGTAGACGACCCATCCGGAGGTGGGGTCCAGCCCGTAAAGCATCTTGTCCATCGAGCCGACGACGACGCGCTCCGCTGCCAATGTGGGCGAGGAGATGACCGGACCCCCGGCGCGCACGCGCCAGCGAATGTCGCCCTCGAACATCTCTATGCCGACAATGGAGCCGTCCTCGGCACCGATGAAGAGCATCGAGTCATTGGTGATAGCCGTCGAGCGAACCGGGGCACCAACCGCTGCCTTCCATTGGAGGTGCCCGCGCTGCGTGCTGAAGGCGTAGACGTGCCCATCATCGGAGCCAACGTAGACGTGGTCCATCGCTACGCGGGGGGAGGAGCGGACCCGCCCCTGCGTCTGCCCGGTCCATTCCATCTTCCCGTTGTGGCGGTTGATGCCGTATACCTGATGGTCCTCGGAGCCGATGATGACGACATCGTTCCAGACGCCGGGCGTACCGGGAATGCCGCCGCGCGTGGCGTGTTTCCACTTAAAGTCGCCCGTAGCAATGTCGAGGCAGTAGAGATTGGTGTCGTAGCTGCCGATGTAGAGCGCGTCCGCCGTGACGTAGGGGGTGGAGCGCACCTCGTCCTCGGTGGCGAAGGTCCAGAGCGGCACCACCGTTGGTTCGTTCGTAGTTGGTTCGGCAGCCGCGCCAAGCGCGCGGGTGAATGCGGGCATCGGCCCCTGGCCGCCGGGCGACACCTGAAGGGGCTGCGTCATGGCGGGTCCGGGGGCGGGGGACGGGCGCGAGATGATTTGCGTGTGGTTACCGTTGCCATTGCCATTCGAGGCGGGCGGGGGTGGACTGGAGAGGGGCTGCGTCGCCGCGCCTTCCCCGTTCTGGCCCTCCATCTTGCGCTGGAAGAGGCGCGACACGCCGCCGAGGGGGCGCGTCCCACTTATGGGGCTGTCCAGAAGGCTCGTGATGCCTCTGGGCAGGCCGGATGGGGGAGTGTCGCGTCGGGCGGGCGCGGGCTGCATTTGTTCCAGCGTCTCGCGCAGGTCGGTCATGCTCTGCCAGCGGTCGGAGGAATCGTAGGCCAGCGCCTTCATGACGGCCTCTTGCAATTCGGAGGACGCCTGCGGGTTATGTTGGGTGATGGGCCGCTGGTGGAAGGAGAAGGGGCGGTACTCCTGTGGGTCCGTATTGGTCAGGAGTTGGTGCATTGTCGCGCCGAGGGCGTAGATGTCTACTGTTGGGTCGGCCACGCCCTCGTACTGCTCCGGCGGCGCGTAGCCCTCGGTGCCAATCATCGTTCCGCGCTGGACGGGCTGGAAGTGCTTGGCGATGCCGAAGTCCACCAGCACGATGCGCCCGTCGGGGCGGAGCATGATGTTGCTGGGCTTCAGGTCGCGGAAGATGATGGGCGGTTGGCTGGTGTGCAGCGCTTCGAGCACGCTCGTGAGTTGGATGGTCCAGTCTATCACCTTCTCCGGCGGGATGGGGCGAGACTTCTGGTAGAGCACGCGCGCGAGGTCCTGACCCTCCACGTATTCGGAGACGAGGTAGTGACGCGAGCCTTCCGTGAAATAGTCGAAGACCTTCGGAATGGCGTTGTGGCTCAGGCTGGCGAGCAGGTTGGCCTCACGCTCGAAGCTCTCACGGGCCTTCTGGCGGAGCGCGGGGTCCGTCAGGGTGTCGAACATCTCCTTGACGGCGCAGAGGCGCGTGGAGGTGCGGAAACGGCGGTCCTGGGCAAGGTAGACGGTGCCCATGCCGCCGGTTCCGATGACCCGGTCAATCTGGTAGCGCCCCGCGAGGGTCGTGCCGGACGCGAGGGTGTTACTTGGCAGTGGTCCAGTGGGGATGGTTTGACTGCTCATGGCTTCTTCCGAGATGGTTTCGATAGGGATTCGATGGATGTCCAGATAGGCTTCCAGCCTGAATAATTGGTACCCATATCCTGTCAATCTGCACCCCTAAAGTCAAGGGGACTTTGGGCCTAAACCGAAGGCGGAATGGAGGACCGACGACCGAAGACTGACGACTGACGACTGACGACCGACGACCGACGACCGCTAACGGCAACGGATGAACGGCGCAACGCAAAGACGCAAGGACGCAAAGGCGCAGAGGGATTATTCGAGGAGAACGAAATCACTCTTTGTGGCCGTTCTTTGTGTCTTTGTGGTGAAAATCCGTTAGCCGTTATCCCGCATCCCGCATCCCGTAGCCCTTTTCCTTTTTCCTTTTTCCCTTACACTTTTCACCATGTCTCAACAGGAACCGCACTCGATGGAACGCGCGCTGGCGGGCGAACAGAAGGGGCAGTACGTCGCCCGCATGTTTGGGCGCATCGCCGCACGCTACGACCTTCTGAACCGCGTCATGAGTTTGGGGCAGGACCAGAGGTGGCGTCGGCGCATGGCGGAGTTGGCACGCCTGCCGGATGACGGGCTGGTGCTGGACCTCGCCACTGGCACGGGGGACGTGGGGCTGGCCGTTCTGGAGCGCCACCCCCGCGCGCGAGTGGTCGGCGCGGACTTCGCGCTGCCGATGATGCAGGTGGGGCAGCAGAAGATTGAGCGGAGCACGCCGCTCTACTTCGCGGACGCGGACGCTCTGAGCCTGCCGTTTGAAGACAATGAATTCGACGCGGTGCTGCACGCCTTCCTGATGCGGAACATCGCCGACATCGCGGCGGGCTTTCGGGAGCAGTGGCGGGTGCTCAAGCCGGGTGGCCGCGTCGTCTGCCTGGAAATCGTTGGACCGCAGTCGCCAGCGATTCGCGCGGGGTACCGCCTCTTCTTCGAGACGCTGGTTCCCCGGTTGGGCGCGCTTGTCTCAGGCGACCCCGACGCCTACACCTACCTGCCCCAGTCGGTGCTGCGCTTCCCCCCGCCCGCCGAGCTTTCCCGGCTGATGAGGGAGGCAGGCTTTCGAGAGGTTCGATATGAGCGGGTCATGCTTGGAAGCATTGCTATTCACAGTGGGGAGAAGTA
>DASVVH010000427.1:0-4961 GCA_036386615.1 Ardenticatenaceae bacterium | reverse complement strand
CTCTTTTACCATCATAAGCGGCGAGGTTTTAGCGCCGGAGGTCGAGGCGGTGGAAGTCGTATTTGATGACGGGGAGAGGCTGCGCGACGATACCGCGAACGATGTTTTTGCCTTCATTGTGACCCGCCTTGTAGCACCTTGCGCCATATTGCTCTTTGACGGCGAGAATCAACTTCTGGAGCAGATTGGCTCGGAAACGTGTGGGAAGTAGCGAACGGTGTGGCTCGCAAGCCGTTCGAGCACTATCACCGTCGCGTGTAGAATCCCTTGACCGTTGCTGAGAATACGGCCAGGGAGTTGTTGTATTGAGTCCGGTTGAGTATAATAGATTTAGAATGGTTCCAAACTATGAGGAGACTGATGGTGAATGACGTTGAACGGCTGCGCGAGGCCCTGCGCGCATCGGGGCGACCCGTCACCCCGCAGCGTCTCCGTGTCTGGGAGGCGCTTTACGTGGAGCGCGGCCACCCGACGGCGGCGGAACTTCACGCCCGCTGCCCCGAACTCCCCCTCGCAACCGTCTACAATACACTGGAACTCTTCACTGGCCTGGGCCTCGTCATTCCCCTCGCGCTGGAGGGTGTCGTTCGCTACGACGCCGACCCCAGCGAGCACGTCAATGTCATTTGCACCCGTTGCGGCAGCGTTGCTGACGTGGCAATCCTGCCCCCGCCCGCCATGCGCGATTGGGTGCAGATGGAATCCGGCTACCAACTCTCGCACCCGCGCCTGGACTGGTACGGCCTCTGCCCTGATTGTCAGACCCTGAAGCCGTGACACACAACTGGTGTATGCTCGACTGGTGGGGTCTATATTGTGGGGAAAGTGGGGGTTTTATCCATTGCCTACCGTTTCATCTCGTCGTTCGCCGTTGCCGTTAGCGGTCGTCGGTCGCCAGTCGTCGGTCGTCGCCCAAGTGAGAACCAATGGCTGAGAAGCTACTAGAGCTACCACAAGAGAAAGAAACCCTGCCTCCGCGGGATGAGGCAGACGCGACGCCGGGCGGCCTCACCCGTGCCGAGGTCGTCCTGACCGCCACCTGCACGCTATCGCTGGCGATTGGCTTCTTCGGCGGCTTCTTCGGCATGCCGGAGCAGCTTCGCGTCGCCTTCTACGTCCTCGCCTACCTGAGCGGCGGCTTCTTCGGCACCATCGAGGGCTTGAAGGCGCTGCGTCACCTCGAAATCAACGTGGACTTTCTTATGGTGCTCGCGGCGGCGGGCGCGGCCTCCATTGGCGAGTGGGCCGAGGGCGCGACGCTTCTCTTCCTCTTCTCCCTCTCCAACACCCTTCAGGCGTATGCCCTGGACCGCAGCCGCAACGCCATCCGCGCCCTCATGGACCTGCGTCCGGCGGAGGCGATGGTCCGCCGCCCCGACGGCACCGACGTGATGCTCCCCCTCGAAGAACTCAGGATTGGCGACATCATCCTCGTCCGCCCCGGCGAGCGCGTCGCCGTAGATGGGCGCGTCGTCTCCGGCTCCTCCGCCATAGACCAAGCGGCCATCACGGGCGAATCCATGCCTGTCGCCAAAGAGAGAGGCGACGAAGTGTTCGCGGGCACGGTCAACGGCAAGGGCGCGCTCGAAGTCCGCATGACCAAGGCCGTCGAGGACACCACACTCGCCAAAATCATACAATTGGTGGAGCAGGCGCAGGTCAGCAAGGCCCCGACGCAGCGCTTCCTCGACGAGTTCGAGCCGAAGTACGCGGCGGGCGTCGTCGGCCTCACGATTCTCGCCATCGCCGTGCCCTACTTCCTCTTCCGCCAGCCTTTTGATACCGTCTTTTACCGCGCCATGACCCTGCTGGTCGTCGCCAGCCCCTGCGCCCTCGTCATCTCCACGCCCGCCTCCATCCTGAGCGCCATCGCCAACGCCGCGCGCAACGGCGTGCTCGTCAAGGGCGGGGCCTATCTGGAGCAGGTCGCCGCGCTCGACACGATTGCCTTCGACAAGACGGGTACCCTCACAACGGGCCGTCCCAGCGTGACCGATGTCGTGGTCGCCTCCGACTTGCTGGGCGATGCCTGGTTTGACGGCGACTTTTTCAGCCGCCTGCATCCCTCCGGCCCCGCCACGCCTGAGCGCTGCTCGCCGGAGGAGTTGCTGCAACTGACCGCCAGCGTCGAGCGGCTCTCCGAACACCCGCTTGGCGAGGCCATTGTCCGCGCGGCGGAGCAGCAGGAACTACCCTACCTTGAGGCGCGCGATTTACAGTCCGTCACCGGGCAGGGGGTTGTCGCCACCGTCGAGTGGCGGGAAATTCGCATAGGCAACCGCCGTATGTTCGAGGCGGCAGGCCAACTCTGGCCCGAACCGCTGCGGGCGCGGGCGCGCGAGTTGGAAGCAGAGGGCAAGACCGTAGTGGGCATCAGCCGCGACAACGCGCCTCTCGGCTTCGTCGCTCTCGCCGACACCATCCGCCCCGACGCGAAGGCGACTATCGCCGCCCTGCGACAGCTCGGCATCCGGCGCATCGTCATGCTGACGGGCGACACCCGCCGCGTCGCGGCGGCAGTGGCCCAGGAGCTTGACATAGACGACTTCTACGGCGACCTGCTGCCCGACCAGAAGGTCGAGGTGCTGCGCCGCCTGACGCGCCAGGGCAATGTGGCGATGGTTGGCGATGGCGTGAACGACGCGCCCGCCCTGGCGACGGCGAGCGTCGGCATCGCGATGGGCGGCGCGGGCAGTGACGTGGCGCTGGAAACAGCCGACATGGTGCTCATGGGCGACGATCTGACGCGCCTGCCCTACGCCATCGCCCTGAGCCGCCGCGCCCGCCGCATCGTCTGGCAGAATATCGCCTTCAGTCTCAGCGTCATCGCCGTACTCATCCTGGGTGTCTTCTTTGTCCGGCTCCCCCTGCCCCTCGGCGTCGTCGGCCACGAGGGTTCGACCCTCATCGTCGTCGCCAACGGCCTGCGCCTGCTCCGAACGCGCCGACAATGAGAGGAACGATGAACTGCTACAGCTTTCACGTATTCTGGCACGCGCCCGACGAGTGCTACATTGCCATCATACCAGGGTTCAAGGGTGTTTCCGCGCATGGTGAGACGCCCGAAGAGGCGTTGCGTGAAGTACAGGTAGCGTTGCAACTTACAATCGAGGACTATGAGGATGCGGGCTGGGCCTTGCCTGAACCACAGGGGGAGCCAGTGACCATCGGCTAGTCAGCAAGTTGGCCTGATGCAACAAGTGGGTGTTATCCCCACATCGGAACAGAGCGGCTAGCCTACCGAACGGGAGATGACGAGGATTCGTTTTGAACAGGAAGGAGATTCGTCAGAGCTTCGGAGCTTTTCCACACGAGCTTATGCTGCCACTGTTCGGCCAGCCTCCCGGCAATCTGCTCTTTCACCTTGCCCATCTCAACCCTGTGGCCTAGCTCCACCTCCATCGAGGTCACGCCCCGGCCCTGAATGCCGCAGGGCACGATGAGGTTGAAGTCCCGCAAGTCCGTGTTGACGTTCAGTGCGAAGCCGTGATACGAAGTCCACCCCTTGATGCGCGCTCCGATGGCAGCAATCTTCCGCTCCTCGTACCGCGTCAATGGCGCGACGGCGGCGCGGGTCGCCTCGTCCCATGACAGGCGGGCCAGGTCGGGCGCTTGTTCCCGCACCCAGACGCCAATCACCTTCTCGATGCGCTCGGCCACGATGCCGTAGCTGGCAAGCGTCTCAATCAGCGCCTCCTGAATGGACCAGACGAAGCGGCCCACGTCCTCGCGCTTGGGCAGGCGGCGCAGGCTCACGATGGGGTAGCCAACCAGTTGCCCCGGCCCGTGATAGGTCACGTCCCCGCCCCGCTCGACGCGGTGAACCGCGACGTTGCGCGCCGCCAACTCCTCCGGCGTGGCGATGACGTTGCTCTCCTCCGCCCGCAGCCCCAGCGTAATGACGGGCGGGTGTTCCAGCAGGAGCAGTACATCGGCCTGCATCTCGCCCGCTATCTTCGCCGCCACCAACTGCTCTTGCAGCGCCAGCGCCTCCCCATACTTAACCAACCCCAGGTCCACCGCCCACAACTCTCGCTCGCTCATGGTGCTTCCTCGCCCAACACGCTGCCCACGAAATCCCGGTAGCCGTTCACGAACTCGCGCGCTGCCAGCGCCTTCTTCCCCTGTAGCTGCACCTCGTGAAGTTCCAGCCAGCCCTCGCCTGTCGCTACGCTGACGCGCTCGCCTTGCTGTGCCACTGTGCCTGGCACCGCCTGCTCTGACGAGGCTTCCCACCCCAGCGCCTCCCTCGCGCCCAGCACCTTTAGATGTTGGCCTCGCCAGGTGGTAAAGGTGCCGGGCCAGGGGTCGAAAGCGCGCACCTGATTCGCTAGCTCTCGTGCCGGGCGGCTCCAATCGAGGCGGCCATGCTCCTTCTTGAGCATCCGCGTCTTGGTCGCGGCACTGTCGTCCTGCGGTTCCGGCTGGATTTCGCCAGCCAGCCAGCGCGGCAGCGTCTCTGCCAGCAGGTCGGCACCCAGCCGTGAAAGGTCGCCAGCGAGGGTCGCCGCCGTGTGGTCAGGCCGCACAGGGATGGAGCGCTTGGCGAGCATCGGCCCGGTATCCATGCCCTCGTCCATCAGCATAATGGTGATGCCCGCCTCCTCGTCGCCCGCCAACAGCGCTCCCTGAACGGGTGCGGCTCCCCGGTGACGCGGCAGCAGGCTCCCATGCACGTTGATAGCCCCGCGACGGGGAATATCCAGCACTACGCGCCGCAAAATCTCACCGTAGGCTACCACCACCAGCAAGTCGGGCGCGAGGTCGCGCAGGCGCGCCTGTGTTTCCGGCTCTTTCAAGTTCTCCGGCGTCCAGACGGGCAGCCCCAACTCCAGCGCGCGGGCCTTCACCGCCGAGGGGCGCGTGCTTTGTCCTCGCCCGGCAGGGCGGTCAGGCTGCGTCACCACGCAGACGATTTCCATTCCATTCAGCGCCGCCACTGCCTCCAGCGACGGCAGTGC
>DASVVH010000426.1:0-2180 GCA_036386615.1 Ardenticatenaceae bacterium | reverse complement strand
GTCGAGGCCGAACGCTTGAGGGTCTACGGTGATGGAGAAGTCCTTGTAGGAGTTACGGTTGCCGGGTTGGACTTCCTGGAAGCCGATGCCGGGAATGCGGCCCAACTCCTCCTGGTAGAGGTCAACTACCTCGTTGCGCCGTTCCGCCGCCGCTTCGAGTTGGCGGAGGCTGTGCAGCCCCAGCAGGGCGTTGAATTCGGGCATGCGGGCGTTGATTCCGGCGAAGGCGCTGTCATAGCTGCCACTGTTGCCGTACTCGCGGCCAATGCGGATGTGCTCGGCGAGGTCGTCGTGGTTGGTGGCGACGATGCCGCCCTCGCCCGCGATGAGAAGCTTGGTGGGGCTGAGGCTGTAGACGTTCGCGTCGCCCTGCGGGCCGACGGGGACGCCCTGATAACGCGCACCGAAGCCGTGCGCGGCGTCAAAGATGAGCTTGAGGCCGTGCCGGGTAGCGATGGCCTGCAAAGCGTCAATCTCGGCGGGGTTGCCAAAGTTGTGGACGGCGACGATGGCGGTGGTATCGGGCGTGATGGCTGCCTCCGCCGAAGCGGGGTCGAGGTTGGTCGTCTCGCGCCTCACGTCGGCGTAGACGGGGCGCAGCCCGGCCCAGACCATCGCGCTGACGGTCGCCATGAAGGTAAAGCTGGGGACTACCACGTCGCCCGTCAGCCCCAGACCCTGATAGGTCAGCATGAGGCCAGTGGTGCAGCTAGAGACGGCGACGGCGTGCTTGACGCCCAGGTGTTCGGCGACGGCCTCCTCGAAGGCGCGCAGGTGCTTGCCCTTCGTGACCATGCCGCTGCCGAGAATGCCTTCAACGCCCGGAGCCATCTCCTTAACGCTGGGCAGGAGTGGGCGGACGATGTAGATTTTCTCGTCGAAGATGGAGCTATTTCCCAAGATAGCGGGTTTGCTATTCATGCCATGTCCTCTTTACGCATATTGATGCCGCTCTTCATATATATAGAGCAGAAGTCTGGGACTATAATACTATCAGGTAGCTTTAAATGCAAGGTTGGCGGTAGGTTGGGAAGAAATTCGCGTTCTCCCCCGCCCCCTTGCACTGTTCGCGCCACTGTTGAACGAGGGTAGCATTTTTGCCTTCATCCAGTATCACGCGGAAGGTGTAGAAGTCGGTACGAAGCTTCGAGAATCCGGCTTTGAACTGATAGAGGGAATCGGCCTGCCCCCCGGTGCCCCCACCCAGATGCAGCACGGTGCCGCCTGCTTCTTTCGCCCAGCGACGGGCGAAATCGAACACCAGCTTGGCGGGGGCCTGGCTCAGATAGGCATCTGCCGTGCCGCCGAGGTGGTATTGAACGATGCCTTCGCTCACGGTGAATAGTGCCCCCGCCGCTACGTTTCCTTCGGGCGAATGGACGGTGACGAGGTGCAGGCGAGGGCCGAGCGCGGCTCGAAGGTCCGTGAAGTAGCTATCCGAGAAGAAATAGAAGGCGCTGGCCTCCACCCTATTCATCGTGACGTGATAGATATTGATAAACTCCTGGTAGAAATCCCAGTTGTCTAGCTGGGTATAAAATCCTGCGGCTGTCAGCTTTTTGATTCCGCGCCTGTGATTGTCGCGGGTCTGGCTCCACATCTCATCGGGCGAGAGCGTGAGGTCAATGTGTACGGTCTGGCCGTGATTGACGACGGTTCCAAAGCGGGATAGAAGCTGTTCCGGGAGGGGGAAGAAGGGGTGCAGGCGGAAAAAGGCGGTGACGACGTTGTGCGCTGTCGCCACGCCACGAAGCGCTTCAAGGAAGCGTTCCAGTGCGGCAGTATCGGTGATGGGGCTGAGAATTGGCCCCGGATACCCGTAGGGCGTGGTGGCGTCGCACCAGTCACCGGGCGCGCCAAGGTGGGATGGAAGTGGCCTCAGCAGAAGCGGGACGAGAAAGGTGGCGTCATCATCTCTCGCGTAGAAGGCAACCGGGGTGCCGCCTTCATGCCTGGCGGAGAAGAGGGCGTATTCAGGGAGATGGTAGAAGTCGTGACGAGCAGAGGCGAGAAAGTCGCTCCATCTCGTGTCCTGTGGCTCTATTAATTCTGCAATCACTCGACACCTTCTGCGGGAGTCGCTGCGCTCTCATTCAGTCGGGATAGGACGCCCGCCGTTGTACCTGTGAGCCGATGGCTCCGCGCCAGGATAGTGCCGGGCTGCTCTGCTTTCTCTACCC
>DASVVH010000425.1:0-8585 GCA_036386615.1 Ardenticatenaceae bacterium | reverse complement strand
CCTCGCCAGGGTCACTCTGTATAATGAAACAGGTGGTCGCAATCCAGCTTCCATATAAGGATAAAGGAAAAGGGAAAAAGGAAGAAGAGGGACGATGAAGTTGCTTCGGCAGGCGCGTGTATCTTGCGCGGGTGTACGCCTGGACTCACAGGTGCCCCACGTTGGAGCGGGATTGGGGGTGCAACGTGGCAGGGGCTGGGGTGGTTCCGTGCAGGGTGCGGCCTAGCTCACGACATATCACGATATTAGTGTTGTTTGCATTTGGGCACGGCTGGCCGCTTCCCGGCGTAAGGGAAGGGTTTTGAGCCACTCTCGGGTGACGTTTGCATGCTGAAGGGCCGGGCAAGGGGCACGGCGAGATGCCACGTTCAGAGTAGGGCAGGGCGGCTGTTAAGGCTTACGCGGCACGCCACCGCCCTCACTCGACGCGTGAAACTGGCCGTTCGGCTCGGCTGACCGTGAGCATCAACGGGGTACTGACTCCGTGTTGGGAACTCGCACTGGCGAGGAACGCAGCCAGCCATCCCACCGCATCCAGTGACCACTCGGCGAGGGTGCCGTGGAAAGTGACCCGGTGGTGCGCGGGGCCGAGCCACAATTCATCAATAACGGCGGGTTTCAGGAGCACGGGGTCGTCCATCAGGGAGAATGAGTCGCAGGCGAAGACATCCTGCTTGACCTCTCGCATCCACTGGAATATTCGGGGCGCTGCCGAGCGGATGGACGGACTCTGTCCACCATCCAACGTTGCCCGCACAGGGGTGCTGAGATGCGGATTACCGTCAGCAAACCAGCCGATGGACCGGAGTAGGGTCCACACAGCGTCTATACCCGATGGCGCTGGAAGGCACTGCACGGGCAGCAGAACCTGCACGGCTTCGAGACGCAGTTTGCCCATGCGCGCCACGACATCACCCGCACATGCGAGGAAGGGCTGCACTGGCAACGGTTGGTCGGCGGGGATCGGTTCGGTCAACGACACTTGAAACCACGCCACGCGTGGCGGCTGCGATTGGGAGACCAGGTCTCGCCCGGCATCGTTCATGCCCCAGAAGCCGCAGACCCCGTTTTCCGCAGCATCAGCGAGCCACCCCATCGCAGCCGAACGCGCGACGAACAGACTGTAGGCGTCCGATTCAGCGGCGACCGGATCCCACCACGAGTGCAGCATCAGATCGCCGTGCAGGGCCGCGAACAAGGTGCTGGTGGGTCTGAGACCCTTGATGCTGGTGGGCTCGATGCTTATATCGTCCCTTTGCATTAATGCCTGTAGTAAATGTTGTTACTCGCCCTCGTGTACTTGCGCGGGTCGTCGGCGACGCCAACAAGGTCCACGTCGACGACGCTGCGTTACCTTGTTAGAGCACTGCTGTTACACAATGAAATCGAGAGGGGAGCATTCTAGCAGAAAATGGGTTCCGTGTCGAGCGGCAAAAATGGGAAAAGTAAGAAGTAAGAAGGAGAAAGTAAGAAGGCATGTACACGATCCCGTACAATCCGAGTGAACAGAGGAGAACATCACCATGAACCTTGCCTCCCATCTGCAATTGATGACCATCCAGGCGTCTACGCTGTTTGTCTGCGATGCGGATGGTCGGCTCCGATATAATGGCGAACCGGGCTATGAGGAAGCTGAGTTGGAGCAAGCGCCGCGCTTTTTCATGGGGCGCACGAGAGAGGGGAACGTGTGGCGTTTCCGGTACGACCTGCATGACGACCTCATGCGCGACCTGGAGCGCTTGTGTCGCTCCGAGCTAGTCGTGGCGAACCTCGCAGACCCTCCCATGAACGCTGCCGCGATTAGAGCGGCGCTGGAGGCGCACGCGCCGATTACGGAAGAGGTGCGCGGCCCTGCCTACTGGATTCCTGATAGCGTCCAGCCGCAAGTAGGGGTAGAGGTGGCGCTGGTTTCCGAAGCAAACAAGCATCTTCTTGAGAGGAACTTTCCCTGGATGCTCACATCGCGCTCTCGCTACAAGATTGGCCCAGTCACGGTGGCCGTCGTTCAGGGCAACGCGGTGTCTATCTGCCATTGCGCGCGGCTCACGGAACTGGCTGCGGAGGCTGGCGTCGAGACGGTGGAAGCCGCGCGTGGTCACGGATATGCTGGTGCAGTCGTCGCAGGGTGGGCTGCCGCCGTGCGCCAGCGTGGGCTGGTCCCGCTCTACAGCACGTCCCGGGAAAACATGGCTTCACAGGGCGTCGCACGCAAGCTTGGTATGGTACGCTACGGTGATGATTGGTCCATCACCTGAACCTCCTGATACGTATCTTGGCCCCTTCGCGTCCGACGGTCAGGCGTCATGCCCCAGGCGGCGTAGTTCCTGCCGCACGAGATGGGGGATGTTGGCGGCGCTGGTCCGCTTGATTTCGGCCCCGAACTGCTTGTAGTAGGCGCGCTCCTCGGCGTCCCGAAGCCTGATTTTGTTGAGGACGTGCCACGCGCTTTCCTTCAGCCACGCTGACGATTTCTCATCCGCGAGACGGCGGAGGAGGGGCACGAGGGTGGGTTGGCCGACGCGGGCCAGACCCTCCGCCGCGAGCCAGCGCGTGCCATAGTTGGCATCTTGAAGCGCCTGTATGAGGCCGGGCACGGCGCGCTCGTCTCCGATGGTGCTCAGGGTCTTGACGAGGCTCCACCGCACCTGACTATCTTTCGCGGCGTTCAGTGCCTCCACCAGGGAGGGCACTGCCGCCCCGCCAATCTCCTGTAGCGCCTCGACCGCTGCCGCCGCGACCATGCGGTCACCCGACTGCACGGCATCCACGAGCGCGGCTATGGTTTTGGGGTCGCTGTACTGCCCCAGCGCTCTGGTGGCCTGAATTCGGGGGGCACGCGCGCCGCGTTGCAGCGTTGCCAGGAGGTCGGGGGGAGCTTCCTTCGCGCCGGAGGGTTGGGGTATCTGTTGCTCGTCTGGGGTCTGGGGTGCTGCTGCGGGCGCGCGGCGCGAGCGCACGACGAGGCTGGGGTCGTCGGCAAGGGTGAGCATGAGTTGGTCATAGGTGTCATCGCCGCCCTGTTCCAGCGCTTCAAAGGCCAGGACGCGAATTCCTTCCGGCTGCTGCATGATGTAGTCGAGCAGTTCGCGATTGGCCTGCTCGTCCCCGTCGGCGACTCTATCCAGCAGGTAGGCCAGTTTTTCTCTTTCCACGATGTTTCCTCCGGGTGGCCTGCGGTTCAGACTTCAGGCTAGAAGTTCAAGCCGATGGCCTTCGTGCTTTATCCAGTAGGCTGGTGTCGGGTGTTACTCGCGCCCACTTTTCGCAGGTAGGTATTTTGATTGGCGCGGAACTTTCGCAAAGCGCGCGACGTTCTTATTATTGAATCCAGATAGCAAGAAATGTACAGGAGAAGCTACCATGCCAAAAACCAAGCTAACCATCTCAATGTTGCTGGGCCTCGTTGTGCTGCTGGGGGCCGCGCTCGTGCTGCGCCCCGGCTTCGCCAATGCCCAGCAGACCCCCACGCCGACGCCCGTTGTCGAGACGCCCGCCCCTGCCGATTCGGGCGTGATTCGCACGGTCTCCGTCTCGGCGACGGGCATCGTTTCTGCCACGCCGGACGAGGCGACGATTAATCTGGGTGTGCGAACGCAGGCCGAGACCGCCGCCGAGGCGCTTGACGAGAACACCGAGCAGATGCAGGCGCTGATTGCCGTGCTGCGCGAGGCGGGCGTGGCGTCACGGGACATCCAGACCAGCGATTTCTCCATCTACCCACAGTATGAATCCAGCCCGAATGGCACCACGACCATCACGGGATACGAGGTCAGCAACCGCGTTTCGGTGACGGTGCGAAACCTCAATAACTTCGGCGCGATTCTTGATGCCGCCGTCGAGGCGGGCGGCAATCAGGTGGACAGCATCCAGTTCGGCTTCAGCGACCCGGAGGCTCTGCTGGACGAGGCGCGCCAGGAGGCGATGGCCGAGGCGGAGCGGAAGGCGACGCAACTGGCGACGCTGGCCGATGTGCAGGTGGGGACGGTGGTCTCCATCTCGGAGGGTGGGGTGACGCCGCCGATGCCCATTATGCGGGGCGCGATGGAGGAAACGATGGCGATGGATGCCGCCGTGCCTGTCGAGACGGGCGAGTCGGACGTGAGTATCACGGTGCAGGTGACTTACGAGTTGGTGCCGTAGGCGACGACCGACGACCGACGACCGCTTACGACTTTACGGCAATGTCTGAGTGCTGACCCCTCGTTCAGTTATGGACGAGGGGTTTTGCATTGACCAGCAATGCCACTCAGTGATATGCTCATCCTTGAACTGAGGATGAGAGCCACAGACGGCTTGCAAGGAGATTCCTGATGAACCCTGTCACTATTCAGCTCCCAGACGATTTGTACCAGCGGGCCGAGGAGCATGCAGCCAAGCGCGGAGAGAACATCGAGACGCTGATGCAGCAAGCGCTCAGGGAGTATCTGGAAGAGCTGGAGGACGAACGGGACGCCCAGGCCATCCGCGAGGCGAAGGAGGCTCTGGCGCGCGGGGAAGACCAACTGTTTGATTGGGAAGAGGTCAAGGCCAACCTTGGTATATCGATTTAGAGTGTTTTTGTGGGTTGGGTTCTGAAGTGAATCCCGCCGAGGGTTGCGCTACGCTCCACCCCCGGCTACGAGTTTCGCCACGCCCCTCCGGGGAGTTCGTAACCCGCTACCAGCGCCCCGTCCTTGAGGCGTCATCTCCACACTCTTATCGAGCTACTGCCCGGTGGCGGCTCCCTGTTCGCGGTGGGCGATTTGCTCGATTTCGGCGAGGATGGCGGGTAGCGCTTCGGGTTGGAGAAGCATGGCGCGGAGTTGGTCATAGAGGGTTGCCTGGAGATTGGGCGGCAGGAGGTCGGAGAGGTCATAGCGGAAGAGTGGGGCTTCTCTTATGAGCGCGGCTTCCTGGCGCGCTAGCTCTGTGGGATAGCTGTCGAGAGGGACTTCGAGGTTGGGCGAGGTGAAGCCGCCCGCTTCGACCCAGGGTTCGACGGCTTCGGGCTGGGCGAGGAAGTTCAGGAGGTCCATCGTCGCTTCGCTGTCGTTGGTGCCGACGGCTACGGAGCCAATGCCGACGATGCCGCCACTGGCGGGGAGTGGAAAGAAACCAAAGTCGGATTCCTCAAGTCCGCTCTGGCTGATGAGGGAGCGAACGCCGCCACCATGCCCCAGCCACATCGCCGCGCCGGGGTCATCTGGGTCGAACGCGTCCCTGAAGGGTTCGGCGCGGAGTGGCATGGTGACGGCTCGCTCTGCGCCGCCCATGAGCCAGTCGTCTCGCAGCAGGGAGACGAACTGCGCGGCGGCCTCCTCAACGGCGGGGTCCGTCCAGGGAACGCGGTGGGCGGCGAGGTCGTCGTAGGTTTCTGGCCCTGCCGTTGCCAGCAGGACGCTCTCGAACCAGTCGGTCAGGGGCCAGCCCGGCTCTCCGGGCACGGCAAAGACGCCAATGCCCTCCGCTTCAATCGTGCCCGCGAGTGTGAGAAGCTCGTCAAAGGTGCCGGGCGGTTCGGCATTCCATTCCTCAAAGGCAGCCGGGCGATACCAGAGGAGGCTCTTGGCATTGGCATCCAGAGGGATGCCGTAAAGCTCGCCCTCGTACGAGACCAAATCTACCCAGGCAGGGCCGAAGTTGGCGCGTACTTCCGCCGTGACCTCTTCGCTCAGTGCGGGGATGGCTCCGGCTGCTGCCATTTCGCGTAGCCAATTCGGTTTGGGCAGAAGAATTACGTCAGGGGTACGCCCCTCGATGACCAGTGCCCGCAAACGCTCGGCCACGTCGCCGTTGCCCTCGTACTCGACGGTAATGTCGCGCTCGGCGGCGAATCGCTCAAGAAGGTCCCGCATCGGCTGTTCGGCCGCGCCGCTAAAGTGGCCCAGCACGAAGAGAGGGGCGTCGGGCGGGCGGGCGGTTGGCGTGGGCGCGGCGAGGGAGAAGAGGGGTTCGGGCGTGGGGATGGGCGTCGGGCGCGCGCCGCAGGCGGCAAGGAGCAGGCCGACGAGGAGGAGAAGCGAGCAGCGCCGCATGGTTTCAAACATGCGGCGATTGTAGGCGAGGAGGAATGAAAAATTCAAAAGGGAAAATGCAAAATGAACGGGCTGCGTCGTGACAATCGTTGTAGGAAGTCCGAAGGACGGCGAAAGCAGGAGCCAAGGGTGGAGCAAAGCGCAACCCCTGGCGGCGCGGTATCGAGGCTAGGCGTAGTCGCAGGTGCCCTCGGTGGCGAACTGGCGGGCGGCGCGGACGACCTCTGTTCCCAGCGCGTGCAACTGGCGCTCTACCGCCGCGTCTATGACTCGACCATCCTCGAAGATGCGCCACGCGGCGGGGATGGGCAGAACCATCGGCACGGCCCAGCCCCGCAGGGCGCGGACGACGAATTCCATCGTGTTGATGGCCTGCAAGCCCTGCACGCCGCCCGCCGTGCTAATCAGGCCGATGACTTTGTTGGTGAGGTAGGGCGGGTCGCGGTCAGAGAGAAGTTGCAGCCAGTCGAGGGCGTTCTTGAAGACGCCGCTGACGGTGCCGTGATAGAGTGGGCTGCTCCAGAGGAGGCCCTGCGCCGCGCAGACAGAATCCGCCAACTGGCGCGCTATCTGGGGGGCTTCGTCCAGCGTGATACCCGGCACGAACATGGGAAGGTCCATCGCGCGAACGTCGAAAAGCTCCGTCTCCCCGCCTGCCTCCTCCGCCGCGTCGAGCGCAATCTGAAGCGCAGTAAGGCTCGTCGAGCCAGCCTTCAGCGAGCCGCCGATGCCCACGATTTTCGGTGTCCTGACCATCCTGTAGCCTCCGCTCTCGCCGCTACGAAGCCGAGCTTGCGCGCCCCTCGATTATCTGCCCCTGCCGCGCGTCGAGGCTGATGACCTGGCCGTCTTTGAGAACGGTCATGGCTCCCTCGACGCCAACGATGGTGGGGATGCCGACCTCGACGGCGAGGATGGCGGCGTGCGAGTTCATTCCGGGCTGGACCGTTATCAGCCCCGCCGCGCGCTGCGCCACCCCCACGAAGGTGCGGTCGGTTCGCTCGGCGACGATAATCTCGTCCGATTCCACCTCAAGCGCGGGGTCAAGTGGGCCATTCAGGATGCGAACGCGCCCCGTGACCGTCTGGTTGCCGATGCCCGTCCCGGAGCAGAGGATGCGCTTGATGACGTGGACCTTCATCAGGTCGGTGCTGCCCGCCGGGCTGCCCGCCGTGCCCGCCGTGAGGACGACGGTATCTCCCTCTTTGACCAGCCCATGCTCAAGCGCGGCGCGGATGGAGGCGTCAAGCATCTCATCGGTGGTCTCGGTGCGGCGGGCCATGAGTGGGATGACGCCCCAGTAGAGCGCTAGCTGGCGCTGGACCAGGGGGCTGGGGGTGGTGGCGATGACGGGCATCGAGGGGCGATATTTGGAGAGCAGCCGCGCGGTGGAGCCGCTCATGGTGGGGGTGATGATGGCCGCCGCGTTCAACTCGACTGCCGTTTCGACGGTGGCGTGGGCCACCGACCCGGCGACGCCCTTGATGAACTCGACGCCGTATTCCCGTAGGCCCCCTTCTATCAGCAGGTTCTCCGCGTGTTGCGCGATGCTGTGCATCATCTGCACGGTGCGAAGCGGGTAGGTGCCGGAGGCGGTCTCTCCGCTCAACATGATGGCGTCGGTGCCGTCCAGGATGGCGTTCGCCACGTCACTCGCCTCGGCGCGGGTGGGGCGCGGGTTGCGAATCATGGAGTCGAGCATCTGCGTGGCGGTGATGACGGGCACGCCCGCCGCGTTGCACTTGCGGATGATGGTCTTCTGCATGATGGGCACCTCTTCCGAAGAGGTCTCAATCGCCAGGTCTCCGCGCGCGACCATGATGGCGTCCGAGGCGATGATAATTTCATCTATGTTCTGCACGGCTTCAGGCTTTTCAATCTTGGAGACGACGGGCACGGGGCGGCTGAAGGCGCTAGCCTGCCGAATCATCAGCTTCAAGTCCAGAACTTCCTGCGCGGTTCGCACGAAGGAGAGGGCAATCCAGTCTATCTGGTGCTCCAGCGCGAAGAAGAGGTCGGATTTGTCCTTGTCGGTGATGGCGGGGATGGAGAGCGAGGCGCGCGGCAGGTTCATCCCCTTGTTGCTCTTGAGCACGCCGCCGATGACGACCTCCGCCGTGATAGTGGTAGGGGTCGTGTCGAGCACCAACATCTCCAGCAGCCCATCGTCGAGGAGGATGCGGTCGCCGGGGTCCAGCACCTCCGGCAGGCCGTCATACTGGACGGGAATCAGGTCGCCCTCGCCGAGGATGCCGTCCTCGGTGGTGAGGGTGATGCGCTGGTTTGGGGTGAGCGTGACGCCCTCGCCCGACATCTGCCCGACGCGCAGCTTGGGGCCTTGCAGGTCGCCCAGAATCGCTACAGGCACGCCAACCCTGGCGCTTGCGGCGCGTACCCGCTCGATGGTCTCGGCGTGCATGGCCTGATCGCCGTGCGAGAAGTTGAGGCGAATCACGTCAAGGCCCGCCTCTATCATCTGTTGCAGCATCTCCGGCGAGCGGGAGGCCGGGCCAACGGTGGCTATGATTTTTGTGCGTAATGCGGAACGTGGCATGGGGACTCCTCAAGGAG
>DASVVH010000424.1:0-11359 GCA_036386615.1 Ardenticatenaceae bacterium | reverse complement strand
AATAGAAGGTGCGATTGCCCAGGACGGTATCCAGCTTCTTGGTTGGCCCAGTGGCGATGCCGTGTGCGAGCACAACATCATCGAGGGAAATACCATATCCGCGACGATAGGCTCTAATACGGCTATGGGAATCCGAATAAGCGGGGGTGGAGGGGTACCAAGCCGTTATAACGTAATCGCTAACAATGTAATTCACCATGTTGCGCTGGAAGCTTTGCCGGTTGATTCCGCTGAGTTCAACACGTGGACAGGAAACACAGTGGTTGGATGTGGCTACGGTATGTCCATAGCTTCCAGTATCTCTGGAACCGTTGTAGGGAACGTCTTTAAAGACTGTTCAGCCGCTGGTATACTAATAGAGCCGTATAGTGCAGAGCATAGTGTTATGAACAACGTGTTTGATAGCAATATCATAGTAAACTGCGGCACTAACAGCACAACCCAGGACGCCGTTCGAGTCCTCGTAGGCGTTGGCACAGCGGTCCAGCACAATCGTTTTGTCAACAACTACATCGAGGGTGGGAACCGATATGGGATAGTGGTGACTGCTCCCTGGACTAGTATGGTCGGGAATACCATCAAGTCTTCCGGATATACAGGTATTCAGATTGCAGCAGACAACACTCAAGTCCAGGACAACACCATCATTGACCCGATTGGTGATGGTATTTATGGCGCAGGCAATAGCCGCGCGACGATCGTAGGAAATAGAATCAGTGGGACGAACAGGTCCGGCTTGAGCGGGATATTCCTGAATGGCTCTACGCTATGCGTGGTCTCCAGCAATAATGTGACCGGGTTTACGGTAGGGGGAGGGAAAAACATTAAAGTTCCCACCTTGAATGGCAATAACGTTGTTGCTAATAACGTATGCGAACTTTCATCCATCACTGTGGCTTCGGGCAATATCGCGGGTCAGAACTTCGGCTAGGAGGCGACTGAACGGCTGGCTGAACATCTGCTGATGGAGTCAGGACTGAGAGGCAAACAGAGCGCCCGCGGGCGCTCTGTTTGCCTCTATTGCTTTTTCTCGGAAACTCACCCCAGCGGCGATGCCGAATCTGTTCTCCTGAATCGGCCTTACTGTATCCCTGTGGCATTGCGTTCTGAGGAGCTTGTGTATGCCCCTTGAGTTAGTTGATGGGGAAGAAACGACTAAGCACGACAAGTGGTTGATGGGTGTGCTCGGACTTCTGCTGGCAGTTGGTGCGTTCCTACGTCTATACAAGCTAGGGAAGGACAGCCTCTGGTTCGATGAGATAGATGCCCTGATGATGGTGGCTTTGCCACTGCGGCAGATGTTTCAAGGACTGGCCTGGCACGCCTCTCCACCTCTGGATTATCTCGTCCTTCGTCTGATTTCGATTTTTGGGCGCGATGAGACGCTGGTGCGCCTGCCTGCCGCGCTCTTTGGCATTATGGCTATTTACGTGCTCTACCGCGCGGGCCGCCAACTGGCAGGAACCGCTGTTGGGCTGGGCGCGGCGGCGATGTTGACGTTCTCCATGACGGCCATCGTCTACGCTCAAGAAGCGCGGATGTACTCGCTCTTTCTATTCCTTACGACCGTTCTGCTCTGGTGCTGTGGCAGACTCATCGAGGAGCCATTGTCATGGAGGCGGTGGGCTATCACCGCGCTGGCGGCCCTGCTGGCTCTCTACACGCATTATTATGCTGTGCTCGTCGTGGCCGGGTTGGGATTCTTGTGGCTCGGCCTCTGTTTTTGGCCGCGATGGAACCGCGCCCTGTTTGTGCGAGGGTTTGGAAGCTTCGGGGGGGTTGCTGTCCTGTTCGCGCCCTGGCTTCCTACGATGCTGGAACAATCCGCTCGGCGGGGCGGCGTGTTGGGATATGCGCTGGCAAGAGAGGATTACTGGCGCGTCACCCGCCACTTTGTGAGCGGCGGCGCGACGAATCGCTACTCATGGTTTTACCTCTTCCTGTTCGCCTGCGGGTTGGTCTATTGCCTGCGACGGAAGCGGCTCGTCGCAGGTCTGCTCTGCGCCTTCGTAGTCATTCCGGCGCTGTTGGCCTACTACGTTCCGTCACTCTCGGCGACGGTGACGCCCCGCAATATGATTTTTTTAATACCAGGGTATCTAATCGGTATAGCGGCGGGGTTCTACGCTCTAGCGCGTTTCGTGCTATCAATTGCCAGTCGCCAGCTACAACCCCCGGAACGCGCGCCAACGCTCCATTCCATTACCACTGCCCTGACTCTCGCGGGGCTTGTCGTCATAGCGTTAGGCTCCTCGATGGGAATGTTGCGCCAGTATCACAGCAACGGTTGGTGGATGCGCGACGCGCGACATGATTGGCGTCTCACCTCACAGTTCTTGCAGCGCACGATGCAGCCGGGTGATCTGGTGCTGGTTGATGCTGTACGGACGCGGTATACGCTCTCTTTCTACCTCGATCCTCTGGCAATCGAGGGCACGAACTACTATGATTTCACCTACAATCCTGCTAACGCGGATACGGGTGCCACGCGCTTCGTTCCGGTGGTCACGCAACATACCTCCGCTCCGGTTCTGGAGGAGGCGCTGGCGGCTGCAAAGACAGTTTGGGTCATCAATCCAGCCCAGATTGATTTCGGCTCCATCGGGGTGGATTCGACACAGATAGTTCCGGTAGAGGTCTCGAATATTCCTGTTGCGCGCCTGCCAGGCGGTAGCTCCGGAGAGAATGCAGCCGCGCCCAGCGAGTGAAGCTCCTTTATTGGGGAGGGTCTACCCGTAGAAAGCGGTGTCACATGCCAGTCCTGCTATTTGTCACAATAGTGCGAGAAGAGCGCCCCGTAGCGCTCTTTTTCCTTCTCAGGGGCTATCTGCGTTTGGGGATAGACTACTGAGTCCTCTATAATTCAACGTTGATACAAGGGGCATAACGATGAGATTGACGTGGCTGTTGATAATACTTCTCCTATTGGCTGGCTGCGCGCGCGTCCAGAACCCGCGTTTTCTGGGTGCGGCAGCAGAGACACCGCCGGGCGTGGCGATAGACCTGAGCGAGTTGCCGGAGAATCCGACCGTTGGCACAGCCAGCCAACTGTTCATTACTGTGACGCGAGAGGGGCGGCCCGTTGAAGGAGCCGAGGTGCAGGTTGAAGGGAATATGACCCACGCGGGCATGGAACCCCTCTTCATGGAGGCAACGGAGGTCGCGGGGGGCGAGTATGAGGCCGCCATCGAGTGGACGATGGGCGGTGAGTGGTTCCTGCGTGTGCGCGCCACGCTGCCCGATGGGAGTGTCGCCGAGGAGAGGGTTTCGGGCTTCGAGGTGAGGTCGCCCTGATGGAACTCTCCTACCCCCGGCCAGTGGCCCAGCGCCGCAACCTGCTGGACCTGCCCGTCGCCGGGCGCTTCCTGAAGTGGCGGCACGCGCGCCCGGTGATGCAGGCAGTGTTGCTGCTCGCCGCGCTGCTGCTGCTCTTCGACGGCTTCCTTGGCCCGCAGGAGGCGTACCGTAACGTGGCGACGGTCACGGCCTGGATTCACTACCGGGGCTTCCTGATGCTGGCACTACTGGTGGCGGGCAACCTCTTCTGCATGGCCTGTCCCTTCATGCTGCCGCGCAAGTTTGCCAAACATCTTCAGGCGCGCTGGAATCTTGGGCGTGGCTGGCCCGGTTGGCTCCCACAGAAGGGCATCGCGATTGGGCTGCTGGTTCTCTTTTTCTGGAGTTACGAGGCGTTCAACCTCTGGGCCAGCCCCTGGCTGACGGCGTGGGTTATCACTGGGTACTTCGGCGCGGCCTTCCTGACGGACCTCTTCTTCAAGGGGGCAGCCTTCTGCAAGCACGTCTGCCCTGTAGGGCAGTTCAATATGGTCTATTCAACCATCTCGCCGACGGAGATTGCCGTCATCGAGCCGACCACCTGCGCTACTTGCACGACTAAAGATTGCATCGCCGGGCGCGAGAGCATTCCCGGCTGTGAGTTGCACCTGTTCCAGCCGAAGAAGGTGGGCAACCTGGACTGCACCTTCTGCCTCGACTGCGTCCACGCCTGCCCCTATGAGAACGTGGGGCTGCTGGTGCGGACGCCCGGCGCGGAACTGGCGCACGACCTGCGGCGGAGCGGAATCGGCCACCTCTCGGAGCGCTTCGACGTGGCACTGCTCATCATGGTGCTGACCTTCGGGGCCTTCATGCAGGCGTTCGGCATGATTCCACCCGTCTACCGACTAGAAGGGTGGCTGGCCGCACGCCTTGGCGTTGCGACAGAGCCGCCCGTGCTGGCAATCATCTTTCTCGCGGGGGTGGTGGTCATCCCGTTCTTGCTGCTCGGTCTCACGGCGTGGGCCAGCCGCGTTGCGGGTAAGGGTACTGGGGGCGTGAAGTTCACCTTCGCCCGTTTCGCGCCCGCACTCGTGCCGCTTGGCGCGGGTATGTGGGCCGCGCACTACGCCTTTCATTTCATGGTGGGTGGCCTTGCGCTGATACCCGCCATGCAGGGCTTTGTGGCCGACTCGTTCGGGTCGCCCCTGCTCGGCAGGCCCCGCTGGGACCTGGCTGGCCTTCTCAGCCTGAACCAGATTATCGTGCTCGAAAGCGTCTTCCTCTACGCGGGGCTGCTAGGCTCGCTGCTCGTGTCATGGCTCATCGCCGTAGAACTTTACCGCACGCGAGAACGCGCTATTCACGGCTGGCTGCCCTGGGCGGCGCTCTTCGTGCTGCTGCTCGGCGCGGGCCTCTGGATTTTGCTTAGCCCGATGGAGATGCGCGGCACGATTCAGTTCCAGGCGAATTGATGTACCGGCGACCGCTGACGATGAACAGATTTTTCACCACAAAGAGACACCAACAGTAGGCGCTTTATGCGAAGGACACAACCAACGGTAGGCGCTTTAGGCGAGAACGCCACAAAGGAGCAATCCTTTGCGCCTTTGCGCCTTTGCGCCTTTGCGTTATGCCGTTTCCGTCCCTCGTCCTTCGTCTTTCGTCTTTCGTCCCTGATGTTGCTGGCGCTGGCGGTGGCACTTCTGCCTGTGACGGCGCGGGCAGAGGGGCCGCTGTCCGGCGGCACCCGCATCTATCTGGATAAAGAGCCTGCCGGAGCCTTTACCCTTTCCAGCTTTGCCGCGCCCAATCCGCCCATCACGACGGATAACCTCTGGGTGACGGTGCAGGTGCGGGACGACGCGCGAGCCGTCACCGACGCGCGCGTGTGGGTCACGGCCACTCCCCGTGACACCAATGGCGCGGAGAGCGACTTCCAGCCGCAGCGCGTGGAGGCGACGCACGACCTCGCCGCCTCGCCGCTCGATTACACCGCCTACATGCCCGTGCCCGCGTCCGGTCCCTATGACGTGCTCATCGAGATGGAGCACCCAACAGGTTCCGGGCAGGTCAGCTACGTCGCCAACGTGAACGAGCCGCTTACCAACTACATCTTCCTTTTGATGGGCATTCCCTTTCTTCTGCTCGCGCTGGTGCTGGTGCGGCGCTTCGGTGCTCGCCTGCCTGCCCCCGTGAGCGTCATGGCGGGGGATGATGCCCCGCTCACCCAAGAAACGAACCAGAGATGAAACGAGCCGTTATCCTGCTGCTTCTCCTGCTCTCTCTCGCGGCCTGCAACCGCGCGGGGGGTATCATTTCCGCCGAGGCCAGCCCCTATCAACTCCTCAATTCGAGCGCCGACCTGAGCGTCGGTACATCGCGCCTCGTGCTGACCCTGTGGGATGGTCCTGAGCGGCTGAAGGATGCCCAGGCCCTAGCCGTCTCCATCCACCGCCTTGACGAGGCGGGCGAATCCGCTGGGCAAATCTGGGAGGGCGAGGCCACCTCGTACACGCTGGACGGCACTCAGTACTGGGTTGTCTATCCTGAGTTCCCGGAGGCGAACTACTACGGGGTGCGCGCCGTCGTCACCACCGCCGACGGCAAGCGCGTGGAGAACGTTGCCCTACTCGACGTGAAGGACGCGCCCGCCGCGCCCGCCATCGGCGCGGAGGTGCCGCACAGCCAGACGCGCACGCTTGACGATGCGCCCATCGAGCAGTTGACTTCCGCCCCGCCCTACGTTGAGCGCTTCTACGAGATGTCGGTCGCCGAGGCGGCGGAGAGCGGCAAGCCCTCCATCATCGTCTTCGCCACGCCCGGCCACTGCACCACCTCGCTCTGCTCCCCCGTTATGGATACGGTTACGACCGTCAGCGAGGAGGTGGGCGACAGTGCAAATGTCGTCCACGTCGAAATCTGGCGCGACTTCAGCGCTGACGAGGTGGAGCCTGCCATTTCAGAATGGGGCCTGCCCAGCGAACCCTGGGTCTTCGTCCTTGATGAGCAAGGCAAGGTCGCCGCGCGCCTCGACGGCCTCGTGGGTCTGGACGAACTGCGCGGGGCCGTCCGGGAGGTGCTGGGTGGATAGCGGACGACGACCAACGATCGCGGGTGCCCCTTGGGCGGGACGACCGCTAACGGATAACGGATTTTTCACCACAAAGACACAAAGAACACAACCAACGGTAGGCGCTTTGGGCGAGAACGCCACAGAGATCCATTTCGTTCTCTTGCCCTCTGCGTCTTTGCGCCTTTGCGCCTTTGCGTTATGCCGTTTCCGTTCTTCGTTCTTCGTCCTTCGTCTTTCGTCCCTGATGTTGCTGGCGCTGGCGGTGCTGCTGGCCTTTACCCCGCTTGCGCTGGCTCACGCTGAACTGCTCGAAGCGACGCCAGCGCCGGGCACGAACTTTCGCTGGAGCCGCCCCGGCGAGGTGCGACTCCGCTTCTCTCAGCAACTGGACGGCGAAGCGACCAGCATCCGCCTCATCAACTCGCGCACCTTCGCCGAGGTTGCAGTCGGCGAAAGCGGCATTGACCCGGCAGACCCCTATATCGCCGTTGCCACGCTCCCCGATATGGAGCCGGGCCTTTACACAGTCGCCTGGAAGACGAAGAGTGTGGATGGACACACACTCGAAGGCTCCTACGAATTCAACGTCTCCCCGCGCGAACCTGTGGTGACGCTCGCCGTCGCTACCGTCGTGCTTACCTTCATGGGGCTGCTCGTCTTCACCCGCCGTGCCGGGCCTGACGATCTGGCTGAATAAGCCGCAGGTAACGCTTTGTCGAGCGGCGTTCCGACTTGCCCCATTCCCCGCAATCCATATAGACTACGCAAAACTGGATATACGACGTGAGATGCACGTTGAAGGGTCAATGAATTCCATTGCTCATCTCCTATCCCACATCTCACATCTGATCTCTCACACCACAACAAGGAGGTTGTTGGATGTCTTCTACCGGGTCCAGAGGAGGAACGGGCGTGCAGCCGGACAGGAACCTGGCGATGGAGCTGGGGCGCGTTACCGAGGCGGCGGCAATGGCGGCGGCCCGCTTCATGGGGCGCGGCGATAAGGAAGGGTCCGATCAGGCGGCGGTAGATGCCATGCGCCTGATGCTGGGCACCGTTGATATGGATGGCGTCGTGGTCATTGGCGAGGGCGAGAAGGACGAGGCACCGATGCTCTACAATGGCGAGCGCATTGGCAACGGTCAGCCCCCGGAGGTGGACATTGCGGTAGACCCTATTGACGGCACGCGCCTGCTCGCGCTGGGCCGCTCCAACTCGATTGCCGTCGTGGCGCTCTCCGAGCGGGGCACGATGTTCAATCCGGGCAAGATGGTCTACATGCACAAGATAGCCGTCGGCCCATCAGCGAAGGGCGTCATTGACATCAACGCGCCTATCCGCGAGAACCTGCGCCGCGTGGCAAAAGCGCAGGGTATGGATATTGACGACCTCACCGTTGTCATCCTCGACCGCCCGCGCCACGAGCAGTTCGTCCGCGAGATTCGGGAGGCGGGCGCGCGCATCCGCCTCATCACCGACGGCGACGTGGCGGGCGCAATCATGGCCGCGATGGACGGTACGGGCGTGGATATGCTCTACGGCATCGGCGGCACGCCGGAGGGCGTGATTAGCGCCTGCGCGCTCAAGTGCCTGGGCGGCGAGATAGAGGGCAAGATGTGGCCCCGCAACGACGAGGAGCGCCAGTGGGCGCTCGACAGCGGCATGGACCTTGAGCGCGTCTACGGAACGCAGGAACTCTGCTCCGGTACCAACGTCTTCTTTGCGGCGACCGGCATCACCGACGGAGAACTCCTCAATGGCGTGCGCTATTTCAGCGGCGGGGCCAAGACGCACACGCTCGTCATGCGCTCCCGCTCCGGCACCATCCGCTACATCGAGGCGACGCACCGCTGGGACAAGCTGATGAAGTACAGCGAGGTCGAGTACGACCGCCCGGAGCGGGTGTAGAGGAAGAACGCAGGAGGAGGACAGAAGGAGGAGGAACGGTAGGGAAGCGGGCGCTACTCTCCCATCACGCGCTGGAAGGTCTGGGTGGCACCTGATGCGTGGGTCAGCGTCAGCGTCTCCCCTTCTATATCCACGTTGAACACCTCGTCCACGCGGCTGTCGGCGTTTGCAGCCGGGAATGGATAGGGTCCGCTGTAAGGATAAGGATACGCTGGGGCTGGCGTTGGTGTGGGCGGCGGCAACGGGGTCGGCTCTCCCGGCCCCGGATAGGGTACGTTATTGGACACCGGGACCGAGTATTGACAAAAACCAATGAGGAACGGCGGGGCGTGGGTGCAGAGTCCCTGGTCGCCCTCTACGTGCGGAGTGGTTGCATGGAAGGTCATGCGAATGGCGTCGTTGCCGACCCAACTATACTCGCCATAGTACGAGTTACCATCGGGAAGCAACATTTCACTGTGCCCGTCCACGTAGAAGCAGACCATGAAATCCGCGCCGGAGGCCGCGTCCGTGCCCTCCCAGTAATCAACGAGGGCGGCTTCGGTCGGCCCTAATGGCGTCGGCGAACTCTCAATTGGGGGAGACCACGAACCTGGTTCCAACTCGCTCACCCCAACCATCCGTCTTCCGTCGGGGTTCGCCATGGATATGCTAACGACCATATGCTGCGAGTTTGAACTGCCATCGGTGCCCTTGGTGTACACCTCATGCAGCGCCACATTACCAGGAAGCCCGAACGTCCCGCATGGGAGATTGGTGTATTCACGGGTACTCCGGTGCGTCCAGCCCCCTTTGGTTAGCTCCCTCCGGTAAAACTCCTGAATGGCGTGTGCCGTCTGGTTCGTATGGAACTCTGTAATGCGCTGGATGTCAATCGAGGGATAGTACGTCTGAACCCCTGTAGCACCGGGAGGCAGAGGTGGACGAGGAACAAGGAGCCAATCCGCGTTAGGGTCAATCGTCCACCAGCAGAAGAGGCCAAGCCCCAGCAGCGCCAGCACGGGCACTAGCAGCGGCACCATCCATGAGGTCGTCCGAGGCTTCTCTTCCATCGCGTTACTATACTCCTCGTCCAGTACGATGTGCAAAACAACGTTAGATGATTGCCATCGTTTAGCCACTAGGAGCTGTCGCTCGTAAGTGGTTGTTCGTCCGTCGCCTGGCCTGGGGCTTGCTCTCAATCGAGTGGCAACCATCAGACTCATGCAAAGGAGCACCTCATGGCCGACGATAGCAGGCAGCACTTCCTGGAACTCCTCAAAGAATTCGATAACGCGATGCTCGTCACGCGGGCGCAGGATGGCGAACTCCGTGCCCGCCCGATGGCGATTGCCGACACCGAGCGCGACGGAGACCTCTGGTTCCTGACGGGCATTGACGCGCCAAAAGTAGACGAGATTCAAGCCGACCCCAACGTCAATGTCTCCATGCAGAGCAAAAACAGGTGGCTCTCCATCTCCGGGCGGGCTGAGATTGTCCGTGACCGCGCCCTGATTGAGGAACTATGGAAGGAGCTATACGAGGTGTGGTTCCCCGAAGGTAAAGACGACCCGACCCTCGTGCTGCTCAGGGTTCGCGCCACCGAGGGTGAGTATTGGGACATGCAGGGCGGCAAGGGGCTGAAGTACATGCTCGATGCCACCCGTGCCTACCTTTCGGGTGACACGCCCAACGTTGACGAGGAGCAGAGCCAGAAGGTCAACCTCTAACTTCATCGAGACGAATGAGAGGGATGGTGCGATGCCATCCCTTTTGCATTCGTAGAGCCTGATAACATGGTTTTGGAGGCCGGTAGACGATGTGGGTGTGTTCCACCTGTAGTGAAATGAATGAGGGGAAAGGCGACAATTGTTGGAACTGCGGCAGCTCACGCTACACCCACTATAATCGCGCCGTTCCAGAGTCAGTTCGCGTGTTTCAACAGCCACAGAAAGATTACGCGCGAAAAGCTCCCGAACTCGAAGTCTTTGAATCGCGACCCAGCCTCGCCCAATGTGGCCTGATTCTCTCCACGACGCCCACCCTGCAAACGCACACCATCACTGAGTACCTGAACGTGGTAACAGGCGAGGCTGTCATGGACGCCAACATTGTCAATGACTTCGTCGCCGACCTCATGGGTGCGCGTGCCAGCGTCTACGAGCGCTACGTTAAGCAGGCCCGGCACATCGCGCTCAACGAGGTCATTCAAAAAGCGACGAAGCTGGAGGCGCACGGTGTTGTCGGCCTCACCTATGAGACGCAGGCCATCAATACATTGCTGGTGGTCAGTTGTTGGGGTACCGCCGTCCGCCTGAAGCCAGTTGAACTCTGAAGAGCGATTCATGCAGGGGTACACTTGTAGAACGTGCGGCCAGTATCACGAGGGGCTTCCACTCAGTTACGGGGCAGATGCGCCTTATATCTGGTTCGATATACCTGAGGAGGAACGTGACCAACGCGCGTTTCTCTCCTCGGACCAGTGCGTCATTGACGAGAGATACTTCTTCATCGTGGGCAACCTTGAAATTCCTATCATTGGCAGCGATGAAATCTTTAGCTGGACGGTGTGGGTGTCTCTGAGTGAATCGAACTTCGAGCGTGCCGCCGAGTTGTGGCATGAGGAAGGCCGCGAATCGGAGCCGCCCTACTTAGGGTGGCTCAGTACCTCCCTCCCCGTCTATCCTCCAACCCTCAACCTGAAAACACTCGTGCATACCCGCCCGGTTGGCGAACGCCCCTTTATCGAGGTGGAACCAACCGACCATCCGTTAGCGGTGGAACAACGAGAAGGAATCACCTGGGAAGGGATACAGGAGATTGCAGAGCAGCTACTGCATAGCTGACTCTCATCTGACGCTTCTCTCCGCTTGCCCCCTGTGCTACACTCGAACCAAACACCGTTACAGTATGTAATAGTTCCAGGTGCCGTCTGCATTGTGTCGGGGCACAGCATGCTGTGCCCCTACGCCCACTATTTCTATACTGGCATCGAAAGGACCACCCCCTCTTGAGCAGCATCGTCCAGCTTCGCGCCATCGCCGACCGCATTGCCGACAACGTGAGCCGCGTTATCGTCGGCAAGCGAGACGTGGCCGAACTGCTGCTCGTCGCCCTGCT
>DASVVH010000423.1:0-4985 GCA_036386615.1 Ardenticatenaceae bacterium | reverse complement strand
AGGAGAGCATAGAAATCCTCCCTGTCCCTGTGCTCCGCGCCCATCATTTCGTTCTTCAAATAATTCCCTTGCGTCCTTGCGTCTTAGCGTCTTTGCGTTATGCCGTAAGCCGTTAGCAGTCGTCAGTCGTCGGTCGTCGGTCGTCGGTCGTCGGTCGTCACCTCACGTACTGCTTCGTAGCATCAAAGTACGGGAAGTAGTCCCAGCGCGTCCCGTTCCGCGCCATCGCCTCCTTGATGACCTCCCGCCTGCGAACACTCGCCGCCCCGTCCGCCTCGATCCAGTCAGGGTCGAACTCCGCCAGAATCAGCGCGTGCAGCGCCTCCTCCACCGTCCGCGTCTCCGGCTGACCCGCCAGATTGTTCCACTCGTCGGGGTCCGCCTCCAGGTCGAATAGCTGCCTGTCGTGCCCGTGAATATAGATGTACTTGTACCGCCCCTGCCGCGCCATGAAGCTCGGCGCTCGCACCTTCTCGACGTGATACTCTGACAGCACGGGCCGCTCGTCCGCCTCCCCGCCCTCCATCAGCCCCGCGAAACTCGTCGCGTCCATCGGCAGCCGAGCCTCCACCGGAATTCCCGCCCAATCCAGAATCGTCGGCACGAGGTCCATCAGCGAGACAGGCGCGCCCACCTTCCGCCCCGCGTGCTGCCCATCCGGGAACTGCACAAGGAGCGGAATGCGCGCCGACCACTCGTAGAAGCACCGCTTCTGCACCATCCGCTTCTCCGCCAGCATATCCCCGTGGTCGCTGGTGAAGATGACGATGGTATTCTCGCGCTGCCCCGTCTGTTCCAGCGCCGCCACCAACTCGCCCACCTTGCGGTCAACGTAAGTCACCAGTCCATAGTACGCGCGGCGAAGCTGCACCAGATTGTCAGGGTTATCCAGGTCAGCCTTGTCAGTCTCGTGAACCTCGTTCACCCATCGGTCCATCGCCGAATACGTCTCCTCCAGGTTCGGCGGGTACTCCGGTATCTCGATCTCCTCACCCTCGTACAAATCCCACAACTCCTGCGTGACGTGAAACGGATCGTGCGGGTGGTGGTACGACGCGACGAGGAAGAACGGCTCGGCGGGCCGCGTTCGCCCGCGCTCAAGCAGGTACTCCATCGCCCGGAAGTGAGTCTCCTCGTCGTAGGAGAGGAATTTCGTCCAGGGACGCACCCCCACGTTCGGCGGAACGTAGTTGTGCGCGTGCCCCCCGCCCGGAAACCGCCCCTCCGCGTCTGTGCTCGGAACCCAGATGATGCCCGCCGGAAACACATCCGTCGTCAGACGGTGCCGGAAGCCGTGAAGCTGATCGGGACCGATGAAGTGCATCTTCCCGCTCAACACCGTATCGTAGCCCGCGTTAGTGAGGTAATGCGCGATGGTCGGCTCGTCCGCGTGCAGCACGGCGGCATTGTCATAGCAGCCCAGCCGCGAGGCGTACTTCCCCGTCATGAAGGCCGCGCGGGCCGACGCGCACAATGGGTAGGGCGTATAGGCCGCGTCAAATCTCACGCCACCCTCCATCAGTCGGTCCAGATTAGGCGTCTTCACCACCGGATGCTCGTAAGCGCCCGTGAGGAACGGAACCAGTTGGTCCGCCATAATGAGCAGGATGTTGGGAGTCTGTTGGGTCACGCTTATCTCCACCATGAATCGGATATTCACCGGACGAATCTATCTCAGCAGTTACGCCCTTGCCGCACTTCCTGGGTCGATCATTTTACGGATAGGGACTAACCGCAAACCCATTTTGAGGCTTGACGCAGAACGCATATCCTAGTACAATACCCTTCTCAATTTACTCACCTTCCTTTGAAATTCAGGAGTCAAATAAGCTGTTCTCGCCTAAAGCGCCTACCGTTGGCTGTGCTCTTTGTGCCCATTTTGCGAGTAGCCTTAGCCTGGCGCATCGCCGTTCCTAGGAGCGCGCGCTTCTAGCGTGCCCTGGAGCCGTGCCTATCAACTGCCCTTCCTCCAAAGGCGTAATTCATGACATTATTTTTCGCAATGTCATGAAATGTACATATCTTCGTGAGCCTGCTTCCCCCGCTACTCTGTTGGGGCACGGAAAAAAGGGTTAATGTGGCTAAATGTGGCTCGATTGATGCCTACCTACCGCCCGGTTCCTGCACGGCCCCACACCCGAAAATGCTCCAATATGGGGGAATGTGGGGAATTGTGGGGATTTCGCCCCGCCTCCACCCCTCGTCACCCCTCGTCACCCCTCCAACCCTGCTCAACCACTGCTCGGCCACCGCTTGCTCAATCATCGCCACACGCGCGCTGCCGTACCTTTGTGGGGGTGCCCCCGCCCGGCAGGAAAACTGGCGCGATGTAATCAAATGTAATCATTTCCCGGCACAGCGGCCCGCCTTTACTCTGAACATCGCCTGCTGCCGCCCGCTCTGCTCTGTTCGGCAGAGCACCAATGTAATCAAAAACTGGTTCTCAACAGCGTCAACATCATCCAAAACCCATCCGCCAACGCGCACGTGTAATCATATTTTCCGGCCATTTCGCATACTTTGCCGGGCCAAGCAATAACTGTACTAACAAAAAGAGACGGCCTGCCGAGGCCGTCTCTCATCACCCTACAGCAAAGGAGCTTACAAATCCTTCTCCGTCCGCAACGCCTCTATTTTCTCCCTCAACAGAGCGCGCTGCTCAAGCTTCTCCTTCGTCGGAGCCTCCAACGCGCTCTGCCACGTCTCGCCCAGGTTCGAGAGGTTGGTCAGCAGGCGGTCCGCCGGAACGAAGATGAGGTCCGTCAGCGGGTCCAGCAGGCGCACCGTCACATCGTCACCCTCGCGCGGGAAGAAACGCGCCCGCACCGGCTCGATGAGGTCGCTGTTGATGTTCTCGATGCTCTCCGGTATCGCGCCCACCACCGCCTGCACCCGCTCAATCGTATCAACAATCTGCTGGCCCACGAAAGGGATGCGGCGCAGCACGCCCGTGAAGAAGCTGCCCAGCGCGTCCGTAAGCGGCGCGACAGGCTCACCCGCCGCGCGGAGCCGATCCTCCAGCCCCTGCACCAGACCGCTCAGGGTGCTGACGGCGCTCTCGGCCCGCACGAGACCATTATCCAGAACGGCGAAGCCCTCGTCCAGTTGGGCCACGTTATTCTGGGCGCGGGCAAGCCCCTCGCGCAGCCCCTGCGCCACCTGTGCCGTGCGCCCAATAGCGGAGGCGACGGCACTGACGCCGCCGTCCACAACGCTGTCCAGGTTCACGCCCTCTAACTGGTCGAAGAGCGTGATGACCTCTTGAGCATCGCCCAGGCGGCCTTGCACCTCTGTGAGGCTGGCGCGGGCATCCTCAAGGCGCTGGCCCGTCTCGTTGGCCCGCTCACGGAAGGCGGCGGCCTGCCCCTGTAGCTCGCTGATAGTACCCGTCATGCTGGCAGCCCCGGCCACCGTGCCGCTGTTCTGCCCCAGGTAGCCGCCCGCCACGCCCGCCCCCGCGATGGCCGTGCTCCCCAGCAGGGCGGCAGCCAACGCCTGGCGACGCGTCATGCCTCCTGAGCGCGGGGCCGCGCCCGCCGGGTTCCCATGCCCTTCATCGGGCCGCAAAGGCTGCGACAGCCACGCGTCCAACTCCTTGAGCGTGGAATCGTCAAGCCTGCTGATGCGCTCCATCAGGCGAGCCTCCAACCGTGCCCGCCTCGGATCATCCATCGTCCAGCTTTCTGCCATCGTTCGCTCTTCCCTCTCTGCGACACTCGATAGATACTATTATAGCATGGAAGATTCACAGTTCGGAGGGTCTTACAAGATTGTAATATAGGAAATATGGCCCTCCCCCTTCCTTACCATGCTAAAACCCTGAACATCCGTCCTCGTTACGTCGCGGCGAAGAACCTAAAGGGCCGCTCAGGGTTATTACCAGCACCACTTCACAGAATGGCAACACATCAGGCGATGATATATGGTTCGGATTGAATGGAGCCGGGTCGAGGCGGCACAGTTGTTGAGAGAGTTGGCGGCGGAGTTGCTGCTGGCGGAGGGCGTCTCCCGCAATGGCCTCTTCCTGGAACTGCACCGCCTCCTCGATACCCTATTCCGGCTACACCTGGAAGAACACCCCGACGCGACGCCGGAACTGGCCGCGCAAGCCTTCTCCATAGCAGATACTCTGCCCGCGCCGCAGGTCGTGCGGGAGTTGAACCGCCTGGGCTGCCCGTTGACGACGCAGGAGATACGCAACCTCTACAAGCACATGAACGCCGTGCGGAACAACATGGCGCACGAGGCCGTCATCGCGCGCGTCATCATCTCGCGCACCAACAGCAAGCGGATGGCGCAACTCGCGAACATGGTAGCGGAGGTGCTGGACGCGGAAGGCAATGGTCTGCCCGGTGCGGTAGAGCCGTTCACCGTCGAAGAGGATGGTTATGAAGAGAGCAGGCAAGGGCACGCGGTGTGGCTCGTTGTGGGCGTTGGGCTAGGGTTGGGAATAGGGTGGAGTTGGTTCGAGGCTCGCAGCCTTCCCGTAGTCGCCGCCTTCGCCGTGACGGGGCTGGTGGCCTGGATGGTGCTGGTCTACGGGAACCAACGGCGCTCCTGAGACGTATGAGTGTTGAAGCAGTGGCCCATCGCTCCCCTTGCTAAAATGCAGGGGTAGCGGTTACACTGATAGTCCTAACCTCTATGTATGAGCACGGACAGGAATCTATATGAACCGAGCTTTCCTGATGGTGTTTATCCTGGCAACCCTGCTGGTGGGCTGCCAGCGCGGCGGCACCCCCGCGCCCACTCCGGTTCCGTTCGGCGAGCCTGAGGTCTTTCCCTCGCCCACGCTGGACGAAATCGCGGGCGAGGGGGCGGGCGAGAGCGGCGGCCTGCTGTTCGAGGAGGGCGGGTCGTCGAGCACGCCGGACGTCGCCGCCGGGATTACGCCTCTGCCGACGAACCCAGCCCTGACGGGCCAGTTCACGAACCTGCGCTTCGCGTCCAGCCCAACGGGGGCGGAGCAGGCGAACTTCCCGGTG
>DASVVH010000422.1:0-7240 GCA_036386615.1 Ardenticatenaceae bacterium | reverse complement strand
GAGCCTAGCGACTTTCAGGCGTTCCATTATAGAAGGGGGCAGGGTGATGAACCCTGCCCCTTTGATAGTTCACGAGACTATAGGTTTTGGTGTTATTCATTGAAGAGCGCCGACTCATCCTCTCACATGTGCCCGCGAGTGTGATATACTCGACTTATCCATTTTCAAGTCAATCAATGCGAAGGGACGGATGGCATGTCCTCCATAACCCTGGAGATTCCTGAAGAGTTAGCCGCCCAGTTGCGACCACTGGAGGGCCAGTTACCGCGCATCATCGAACTAGGGCTACGCGAGTATCAGGCAACAAGTCAGCTTGGTTTCGAGGGCGCGGCAGAGGTCTTAGAGTTCCTGGCAAGCCTCCCCACGGCGGAAGCGATTCTCGCGTTGCGGCCATCTGAAAGGTTGCAGACACGGATTTCTGAGTTGCTGGAAAAGAACCGCGAGGTAGAACTATCGCCAGTGGAATTGGAGGAATGGGAGCAGTTCCAGTACCTGGAGCATCTGGTTCGGCTGGCAAAGGCCAAAGCGCGCCTCAAGCTCCATGAGCAGTAGCTACATTCCGACTCACCTTCGCCAGCTTGTTTATGACCGGGCTGAAGGGCGATGCGAATACTGCCTGATACCGGAGTCCATTGTCTTCGCGGCACACGAGATTGACCACATTATTGCGCGAAAACATGGTGGAAGAACGGAGGCAGATAATCTGGCGCTCTCCTGCGCTCTGTGCAACCAGCACAAGGGAAGTGATTTGGCCTCCCTTGACCCAGAAACTGGGCAGCTTGTGCCCCTCTATCATCCACGACAGCAGCGCTGGGCAGAGCACTTTCAACTTAAGGGTGCAATCCTGAAGGCTCTGACCCCTTCGGGCCGTGTTACAATACAACTGCTACAACTCAATCGCGCAGACCGATTCGAAGAACGAGAGATGCTAATTGAAGCCGGATTTTACCGGGCGGGCGATGAGTAGCGGTCATTCTCGATATAGCAAGGGCAGGGGCGGATTTATATACGAATTAGTTAAAAGGTGGACAAATAGAAGGCGATGGCGCAGCCTAAATGCCGTTGCTTTCGTCCTTCGTCCTTCGTCCTTCGTCTTTCGTCTACCGATTGTCCAACCTCTAAAGCATTCCTCTATAGGTCCGCCCTTGTGCTTTTATTCGTTGAAGAGCGCGCCGACGGAGATGCCGAAGTGGATGCGGCGGATGACCTCGCCGAGGAGGGGGGCGATGGAGAGAATCTTCATGTTGGGCAGCCGCTTCTCTTTGGGGATGGGAATGGTGTTGGTGACGATGAGTTCGGTCAGGGGAGCATCGGCCAGACGCTCTATGGCGGGGTCGCTGAGGATGGCGTGGGTGGCGACGGCGTAGATGTCTCGCGCGCCCGATTCCTTCAGGAAGCGGATGGCGTTGGTGATGGTGCCCGCCGTGTCAATCTCGTCGTCAAAGATGACGGCGGTGCGGTCGCGCACATCGCCGATGAGTTGCAGCGCTTTGGCGGTGGGGTCGTTGCCGTAGCGGCGCTTCTCGACAATGGCAAGGGGGGCATCGAGCGCGTCCGCGAGGTAGCGGGCATCTTTGGCGCGCCCGGCGTCCGGTGCGACGACAACCACGTCGCGCAGGTTCTTGTTGAGGAGGTAGTCGCGCTGGAGATAGAAGGCGGTTAGCTCGTCGCCGGCAATCTGGAAGAAGCCCTGAATCTGCCCCGCGTGAAGGTCTACGGTAAGGTAGCGGTCGGCTCCCGCCGTCTCGATCATGTTCGCCATGAGACGGGCGGAGATGGGAACGCGGGGCTGGTCTTTCTTGTCCGAGCGGGCGTAGGCCATGTAGGGGAAGACGGCGGTGATGCGGCCCGCCGAGTCGCGCTTGAGGGTGTCGAGCATGATGAGCAGTTCCATGATGCTGCGATGGACGGGGCGGGACATCGGCTGGATGACGAAGGCATCCTGGCCGCGCACGCTGCTGCACAGCCTGACGAAGATGTTCTCGTTGGGGAACTCGAAGACCTCGGCCTCAGAGAGCGGGAGGCGCAGGTACTCCGCGATTTCCTTCGCCAGTTCGGTGTGGGCGTTTCCGGTAAAGATTTTAATCTCGCCGTACATGGCTCCTCGCTAGGAAGTTCTTAAGGGCGGAGGGAAGAAGATGGAGGTCGGATAGGCTGGCTGGAGGGTGCGGCAGGCTCCCTGCAACAAAAAGGCCACCGTTGATGAGAACGGTGGCCTTTTCGGTCATCACGTTTTTCCCAGAAGCGCCTGGGCGGCGCTGTAGGGGTCCAGGTCGCGGGCCGCGATGCGCTCGATGGCCTCCTCGTAGCGCCCTCCGACCTGGGCGCGCAGGCGGTTGAATAGCTCCTCGCGCAGGATGCGGCGAAACTCGTCGGCAGCGCGCTGGCGGCGGCGCTGGGCCAGCAGGCCGCTCTCTTCCAGAAAGGCGCGGTGGCGCAGAATCTCGTCTGCAAGGTCGGAGACGCCCTCGCCGCGCGTGGCGACGGTCTTCACGATGGGCGGCTTCCAGAGGTACTCCTTGTTGGCGATGTCCATCATCATGCGGAGGCCGAGCGCGGTCTGGTTCGCCTGCGGGTGGTCAGCTTTATTGACGGCGAACACGTCGGCGATTTCGAGGAGGCCCGCCTTGATAGCCTGCACCTCATCGCCAAGGCCGGGCACCTCGACGACGACGATGGTCTCGGCCTCCTTCGCAATCTCCACCTCGGTCTGCCCCGCGCCGACAGTTTCGACCAGCACATAATCGAAGCCCGCCGCGTCGAGCACCGTCACCATATCGCCTGTCGCGCGCGCAAGGCCGCCGAGGGAACCCCGGCTCGCCATCGAGCGGATGAAGACGCCGGGGTCGCCGCTGTGCTCGCCCATGCGGATGCGGTCGCCCAACACCGCGCCGCCCGTGAATGGGCTGGTGGGGTCAACGGCGACGATGCCGACGGTTTTGCCCCGTTTGCGCCACTCGCGGGTGACGGCGTTGACGAGGGTGGATTTGCCCGTGCCGGGCGAGCCTGTGAAGCCGACGATGTGTGCCCCGCCCGCGTGAGGGAAGATGTCGGCCACAATGGCGCGCCCCTCACTGCCGCCAGCCTCGACCCGCGAGAGGGCGCGGGCAAGGCTGCGGCGGTCCCCCGCGAGTAGCTTTTCGGTAAGCTCGTTCATAGGGGCATCTCACCGGAAGGTGGGCGAGAGTCGAACCAGAAGCGACTGAGGCCACCCGCGTCTACTTCCATGCGGCAGATGCCACGCGCCGCCCACTCTTCGAGTAAATCCTGCGCGGCTTCTAGCGAGAGGCTGCTATGGAGGGCGAGGTCTTGCGCGGTGACGCTGCCGCCCTGCTGCATCGCTACATCGAGGACCATGCTTTGCAAGGTCTGCGCCTGCTCCTGCCTGCGCCTCCGCAAAGCGAGGGCGAAGGAGGCGATGCCCGCCGCCATCAGGGGGAGGCCAAAGCAGAGGAAGCAGAGGAACCACATCTCAGGGCTGGGGTCGTCAGGGTCGGGCCGCGCCCTGGTATCCAGTACGAGGGAGAGCGCGACGCAGCTAATGCAGAGGCTGAGTAGCACGGAAAGCACCCCCGCCACCGCGAAAGCGATGGACCAGGGCATGGGTTTGGGACGAGGGGCTTGCATGGGTCAGGCCAGCTTTCCCCGCCGCTGCATATCTTTTCTCACGAACTCGATGATGGAGTCGAGCGAGGTGCCGGGGCCAAAGACGGCCTCAACGCCGTACCGCTCGTTGAGCAGGCGGGCGTCTTCCCGCGAGATAATGCCGCCGCCGAAGAGGAGCACATCGTCCAGCCCCGCCTCGTCCATCAACTCTCGAACGCGTGGGAAGATGGTCATGTGTGCGCCGGAGAGGAGCGAGAGGCCAATCACGTCCACGTCCTCTTGCGTGGCGGCGTTGACAATCATCTCCGGCGACTGGCGCAACCCCGTGTAGATGACCTCAAAGCCCGCATCGCGGAGGGCGCGGGCGACGACTTTCGCGCCCCGGTCGTGCCCATCAAGTCCGGGTTTAGCGACCAGAATGCGTATCTTGTTCAATGCAGTGTCAGACATCATTGTCCTCAAGCGCTGTCGGAAGGATTGCCGAGGATTATAGAGGAGAATTCGGAAGCAGGGAAGGCTGTTACGGAACCGCGCCAGAGCCGTCTCCAGCCCACGTAGTATATAATGTAGCTGTACTGTTTCACGAGATTAACGCACTGGTAGATGAAGTAAGGTCCAGCTTCTTACTTGTCATCCTGAACGAAGTGAAGGATCCCCCCAGCAACACCCACCTCCTAGAGCGTTAGCACGTTTCCCCCTCCCTTCGTGCTTGGGCCAACCTGGATGCCAACCTCGTGAGACAGTACATGTATCTTATACGCACCGGGCAACTATCTACCACCACACTGGCCTTTTCCTCTCGCCAGTACTGGCCGTTACTGGCCTCCGTCGCATCCGCTCCCCTCCTTGCTCCCTTGTTCCTCCTCCTCGAATTGGGCACAGTCCTGAACTGAGCAAGCATGCAGCAAGAACAGGGAGGCATTTGTGACGGAATGCCTCCCTGTCTATATGCTAAGTGTGAGGCGGGGCTATCGCCAGCCGTCGAAGTAGTAGATGTCCCCATTGCCGGAGCGGCGCACAAAGTAGAGCCGCTCACCATCCGGGGAGAGGCTGGGATGGTACTCATCCGCCGGGGTGTTCACAGGGTCACCGACGCTCGTCGGGGGACGCCATCGCCCATCAACGCCCTCGCTCACAAAGATATCACCCGCTCCCGCGCCGCCGGATCGACTCAGGCTCGCGAAAAGAAGCAGGCTCCCATCGGCTGAGACGAAAGGGTTGTACTCCCACGCCCGGCTATTGATGGGAGTGCCCAGGTTTTCGGCGGCACCATACACACCGTCGGCGGGCGTGGAACGATAGATGTCCCACGCCCCCTCGCCACCCTGGCGGTCACTGGCGAAGTAGAGCGTGCCGTCGGCGGAGACGGAAGGATAGAGGTCGTCCACTTCGCTGTTCACTTCTGTGCCCAGGTGGATGGGTTCGCCCCACCCGTCATCCACACGCTCTACCATCCACACATCGAGATCGGAGCGCTCTACGCCATCCACAGGCCGGATGGAGGAGAAGAAGAGACGGGAACCGTCCGGCGAGACGAAGGGGTCAATGTCACTGAACTCCCCTGAGAACGAGGCGACTTCCGGCGTCGTCCACTCACCGTCCTCAAAGGTGGAGAGCATGATGGTGGCTTCACGGGTCTGCGGGAAGAACCCACTGCTGCGCGAGAAGTAGGCTGTCGCGCCGTCCGGCGTGAAGCTAACGTGCCACTCGTGGTCTTCCTCTGTCGAGATGATGCCAGGCGCAAACAGCACTGGCTCCGTGGAGGCGTCAGGCGTAGGGGTGGCAGGCTCGGCGGTTGGTTCGGAGGTCGGTTCCAGGGTCGCAGTTGGTTCAGGTGCCGTTGGCGTGGGTTCCTGTGTGGGTTCTGGGGCCGAGGTGGCGGTGGCTGGAACGTTGGTCGGGGCGGCGGTCGGTTCCGGCGCGGAAGGCGGTGCGGAGGTGGCACAGGCCACCAATCCGAAGACGAGGAGTCCACTGGCTACAAGTCGCCGCATCGTCACCTCATGTGTGGGGAGGCAGGGTTGGTCAACGTTGGGAGTACGTCATCAACCCTTTTATACCCACTATCCAGAAAGATGGTTCAGTGCGAAGAGGAGGGTAGAGGCGGTTACTCCCCCGGCACGGCGGGGCCGAGGCTGTGGACGTAGTGGAGGATGGCGGTCAGGTCGGCATCTGTCAGGTCGGGGCGGCCACCGTTGGGGGGCATGGGGATACCCGTGACGTTATCGGGATGGTCGGGCGGAATGCCCTCGCGGATGATGGCAATCCACTCTTCGGTGCTGCCGCTCGTGACATACTCACTGTCTGTGAGTGCTGTGCCCAACCCCTGCACGCCCTCGGCACGAGGGCCATGACAGCCGGAGCACGCCTCGCGGTAGAGGTCCGCGCCTTCGGCTGCGAGGGTCAGAATTTCTGCATCGGCGTTGTTGCCCCCAATAGAGATTGTCGGCGGCTCGGCTGCCGCAGGCTCTGCCGTAAGGAAGCTGGGCGCGAAGGCGAGCAGGACGGCGGCGACGATGGCACCGACGGGCAGCCAAGGGGCGCGCTCCTCCTCCTCAAAGGCGGGCTGCCCCGTGATGGCGAGGATGGAGGCGAAGAAGATGAGCGCGAAGGCGACGAGGGCCAGGAAGGGGATGGTGATGAAGCCAAGCCAGTTGATATAGTCGAAACTGCAAGGAACGCTGCCCGTGCAGACGGTGGACTCGCTGAACCAGTCGGTCTTCTGGAGTAGATAGTGATAGGTCGAGGCGGCGATGCCCAGGCCGGAAAAAAGGAGGGTGTAGTAGGGCAACTGCGCGTCGCGGCGAAGCAGGCCGATGGTGAGAATCAGCGCAATGGGGTACATGAGAATGCGCTGATACCAGCACCAGGTGCAGGGAGTGTAGTGGCGCACCTCGCTGAAGTAGAGGCTGCCAAGCGTGGCAACCCAGGCCACGAGCAGGGCAAAGAGCAGGGCGTTTCGTTCTAAACGGGAGGTCATTGGGAGTGCTTTAGATTTTCCAGGCGTGCGTATGCCGTGTTGAAGGGAGGGTCAGGCAAGTAAAGTCACTATAGCAGGTTTCCCACCGAGCGAACCTGCTAGTTGTCACAAATCTCGTGGCTCGTGCGTCAACTATCAACCCAACTCTTCCTCTCAGAGCACCGCAGCTTCTGAGCTAGACGCGCCAGTTGTCCAGTTGCAGGTTATAGCCGAGGGCTTGAATGCGTTGATAGTGGGCGGTGTTTCCTGTCACGAGGGTCAGCTCATGTTGCAGAGCGACGGCGGCTATCGTCGAGTCTGCATAGCCGATTGGCTGGCCTATCCGTTCTAAATCCGCGATTATACGTCCAGTCCATTCAGCAGAAGTCGAGTCCAGCGTCAGTACTTCCATGTTCCCCAGACTGGACATGAACTGCTGGATATCTGTCTCTGCCCCAACTTTGTGGAATCCCTTGACCACCTCCATGACAGTAACGACTGAGATGGTGTAGCGTCCAAAGAAATTCAGGTAGGTCGTCTTGCGTCTGGCAATCGTCTGATTTCTGGCTCGCCAGATCTCCAACAGGATGTCAGTATCAAGCAGTGCTTTCTCCATCGTTTGCTCTCAGTGGATATTCTTTGCGGTCACGTATTGTCCCCGCGGCAATTTTATCA
>DASVVH010000421.1:0-2726 GCA_036386615.1 Ardenticatenaceae bacterium | reverse complement strand
ATGAATTTCGGCGCGGCGAAATTCCAATGGCTAGGGCTACCCGTCGCTCTGTTCGTCGTCGGGCGGCAGCGGCTTTCGCCCGGACAGGACCGCACTCACCAATGCGGCGAACGCTGCCAAGAATGCGGGACTGATGCCGAGATGATCTAGCACTATCGCGCACGCCGTGGCGACGACGAGGAGGGTGGATATGGCCGCCACATCCTGAGAAGGCGTGTTTGGGATGGGTGGCTTTGGCGCATCTCCCTGAGTAGGACTCGCGGGCTGTTGGCGCATGGGCGGATTCTGAGTATCATTCCGTCTTTGGGAACGAGCCATTTTGGCTTTCTCCTATGGAGGGCGGGTGCTTTGCAGGCGATCCCTTTCCCTGGGTTGATAAGTTCCAGCAGGGGCCACCGTTGCCGCGGTGGTCTCTTGCTAGTAGGACAGAATATCGGACTGTTTTCGCCCTCTGGTACACTTTCACATCTCGTTACCTCCTCTGGCCAGTCGAACAAAAAAGGGGCCACATCCAGTGTTTCGGATGTGGCCCCTTTTGTCATTGCTGGGACTCTAACCACATCCGCTAAGTGACAGAGAGACAATCCCGGGTAAGCTGTTGCCCCACACAACAGCGATGCATCCCATCTCGCGATGGTCTGCCTAGTGGGCGATGTCTCTCTTCCCTTTTGCGGAAGTGGACTGCTAGTCAGTTTCTTTTAATCCACAGCCTGTATACGACGTGGGGTCAGGCTGATAACCCTGTATTCGATCGCTACAGGGTATAAACACCACTGGCATCTCGCCAGTGGAGAGGGCATCTCGCCCTTCAAGAGACCATATTGGCCTCACACTGACAACCCTTCTCAGGTTGTCAGTGTCCGTTCGTTGTACCCGCCGCCGGTTGCGTGTTATGGGCAAAATGGATTGCTCCGGCCCCAACGGCGACGACTTCACAAAGCGATTCTAGCACATCACGCACCAGTAATGCAAATCAAAAAAGAAGAGGCGCGCCTCTTCTTTTTTCTCGTTTCTACACTCTGTTGTTTGCTGACTGTGACCCCAGCATCTAAGGAAGCGTCGTCGCTTGTTATCTCGGTACCGTCCGTGGTGCCATCGTAGGTACCATCGTTGGTACCATCGTCGAACTTCACCGAGGGGCCTATTGACGGGAACATCGAGGTTCTCGTCATACTACTGAGCTGGACGTTGATTGCTAAAGGCGAGAGCCGATGCTTCCCTGTGCGAGTCCTGACGAACTTTAGAAACCTCTGTCCGGCTCAGTAATTCAGGGCAAGCACGTCTATGGAGGAATGTTTAGAGGTTGAATTATCCATAGACGAAGGACGAAAGACGAAGGACGAGAGCAACGACATACAGGCCGCGCGGTGCCTCTTCATTTATCCATAGCGGACTAGCTAAAGGGGGCAGATGTCGGAGGCGGTGAATTGGGGGCCAGTGAAGCCGAAATTGTTGAGGGGGTCGAGGATGGGCGTGGGGTTGGCGGCGACGGAGGCGTTGACGGCGCGGCAGGCGTCGGTGACGCGGCTGGTGTCGCGGAAGGTCTCCATGAAGAGGTCGGCTGCCTGCCGGAAGGGGCTATCGGGGTGGCTCTCTTGCAGGCTGTCGAGCCAGCTTTCCGCGCCCGCGCGGTTGCCCTGAGAGGCGTTGAGCACGAGGAGGCGGAAGCGGCTGAAGGCGCGGAGCAGATCGCGCTCGGCTTCTGCGAGGGCGGCGTCGGTGGTGCCCCGCGCCCAGGCACGCAGGGTGCTGTCGCCGATGGCGCGCTGGTAGAGGGTGCTGGCGGTAGCGAGGTTGCCCGCTTCGAGGGCGTCGTTCGCCTCCCAATCGGTGAGGGGGAGCGAGTCGGTGGGGGTGTAGATGGTCTCACGGAGGGCGAGGCCGTTGGGCGACCAGTGATAGACATCGGTGTGCTCGCGCTGGGGTCCGGCGTTGATGGTTTCCAGCGCGCCGCCCGTGAGCGCCATGTCGAAGCGCCCGTCGCCGTCGCCGTCGGTGAAGGTGGACTCGCGGAGGGAGGGCATGCGAATCTCGGAGGCGGTAAGCTCTTTGAAGGAGGTGCCGCCCCAGACGCCGACGCGCACGATGGTGGAACAGCCGTTCGCGCCGCAACTGGTGAGGGCGTAGGCGAGTTCGTTCTGGCGGTCGCTGTTGAGGTCGCGCGCTTCGAGGAGTTGCGCGCCCTGCGTGTTGCCGGTGCCGAAGGTGGCGTCAAAGATGGCGCGCCAGGCGGTGCCGTCGTGGGTAAGCAGGAGGAGGTTGCCGCGCGTGGCTGGGTTGGGGTTTGCGGGGTCCACGTACCAGACGAGGAGGTCGTTGCGGCCATCGTGGGTGAGGTCCAGGGCGCGCACGGCTCCTTCGGCGGGGCCAACCGCGCCGAGCCGGGCGAGTTCGGCGTAGAGCGCCTCGCCGTTGCCTTGCAGGGCGTCGGCGGCCTGCCGGATGGTGGCGGGCCAGTCGGCGCTGACGGCAGGCGCGACGGCGATGGGGGTGGCGGTGGGTTCGGGTGTCGCTGTGAAGGTCGGGTAGGGCGTGTACGTCGGGTACGGCGTGTAGGTGGGATAGGGTGTGGCGCTGGGAATGAAGGTAGGCGTGAAGGTGGGTGCAAGGGTGGCGGTGAGGCGCGCTGCCAGGACTGGCGCGGGGGTGCTGTCGGGTACTTCGCGGTTGAGGCGATAATCATTGGCGACGAGGGCCAGCGCCAGAAGCAGGGCCAACCCAAAGAG
>DASVVH010000420.1:0-5319 GCA_036386615.1 Ardenticatenaceae bacterium | reverse complement strand
GGAAGGCTGGTGAGCTTCGCGGTGGGGGTCCACCCGGTCCCATCCCGAACCCGGCAGTTAAGCCCATCTGCGCCGATGATACTGCGCTCGTAGGGGCGTGGGAAAGTAGGTCCTTGCCAGCCTTCCCCTCCTGCTTATCTCCTTCGGTTGTACTCTATATAGTGAAAGCGTCAGGTTTATCCCTGGCGCTTTTTTGTTGCCTCAGTGCCGTTGCGGTTAACGGGCGATTGAAGCAAACAGGTTATCAGTTTGGCTGACCAGCAGGAAGCTACCGATTTCTATAGCACCGTTGCCGGGTCTACGTCCACCTCCCAGCCGAAGCCGGGCGGCGTTTCGCGGATGAGGTCGCGGGCGTGGGAGCCGCGCACGAGGAGCTGCCAGCGGTATTTGCCGCGCAGCTTGCCGAAGTAGGCAGGCGCGGGGCCGATGATTTCGGTCGCGGGCAGGCCAAGCTGGGTGCAGCGAATGCGAAGGCGCTCGGCCATGTTCGCGGCCTGCTCCTCCGCGACACGGGGCGCGGGGTCGCTGAAGACAAGTTTCACGAGGGAGGCGAAGGGCGGGTAGGCGTGCTCGCGGCGGAAGCCTAGCTCGTAGCGGTAGAAGTCGTGGAAGTCGTGGCGGCTGGCGCACTGGATGGCGTAGTGAAGCGGGGTGTAGGTTTGCAGAACGACCTTGCCGCCGAGCGCACTGCGGCCCGCGCGTCCCGCGACCTGAGTGAGCAGGCCGAAGGTGCGCTCGGCGCTGCGGAAATCGGGCAGGTGCAGGGCGGTGTCGGCGGAGATGATGCCGACGAGGGTGACGAGGGGGAGGTCCAGCCCCTTGGCAATCATCTGCGTGCCGATGAGAATGTCCGCCTGACCACTGGCAAAGCGGGCCAGCAGCCGCTCGTGCGCCCCCTTGCCGCGCGCCGTGTCGCGGTCCCAGCGGAGAATGCGGGCGTCGGGGAAGAGTTCCTGCGCCACCTGCTCCACCTGCTGCGTGCCGACGCCGAAGTGCTTCACGCGCGGGCTGAGGCACTGCGGGCAGTGGTGCGGGATGGCCCCGGTGGCGCTGCACTGGTGGCAGATGAGGTAGTCCAGCGCGAGGTGCGAACTCATCGGCACGTCGCAGTGGGTACACTTCTGCACCCAACCGCAATCGCGGCACATGACGAATGAGTGCGCGCCGCGCCGGTTCAGGAAGAGAATCGCCTGCTGCCGCGCAGCGAGGGTGACGCGGAGGGCGCGCTGCAAATCGCGCGAGAGAATGTTGCGGTTCCCGGAGCGAAGCTCCTGCCGCATATCCACGATTTGGACTGGGGACAGCGACCCCGCCGCGCCGTAGCCCTCCTCGTCCAGGTCGTCGGGCAGGGAGAGGACGGGCGCGGCGGGCGTGAGTTGCGGGAGGACGCGCTGGCCCATCTCCAGCAGGCGGTAGCGGCCCTGCTCGGCGCGGTGGTAGCTCTCGATGGCGGGCGTGGCGGAGCCAAGAATGACCATCGCCCCGGTGAGCGTGGCAAGCTTCTCGGCCACGTCGCGGGCGTGGTACTGCGGGAAGCGGTAGCCGGGCAGGTGGCCCTGCTTGTAAGTCCACTCGTGCTCCTCGTCCATGACGATGAGGCCCAGGTTCGGGAGCGGCGCGAAGATAGCGGAACGGGAGCCGATGGCAACCTGCGCCCGCCCATCGCGGAGCCGCCGCCACTCGTCGTAGCGCTCGCCCTCGGAGAGTTGCGAGTGTTGCAGGGCGATGAGTTCCCCGAAGCGCGAGCCGAAGCGGGCGATGGTCTGCGGGGTGAGTGCGATTTCGGGCACCATGACGGCGGCCTGCCTGCCCCGCGCCAGCGTCTCCGCGACAGCGCGCAGGTAAATCTCCGTCTTGCCGGACCCCGTGACGCCGTGCAGCAGGAAGACCTGCCCCGGTCCGTTCCCCGCGACCGCACGCTCCACCTCGGCCCAGACAGCGGCCTGCTCCGGCGTGAAATCGGGCGGCTCGGTGGGAGGGATGACACGGTTGGCGAGGGGGTTGCGAAGCACCTCGCGGCTCTCGATGGTGATGAGTCCCTGGTCGGCGAGGGCGTCAAGGTGGCGCGACTCCGCGCCCGTCGCCTCGTAGATTTCCGCCACCGTCATCTCGGTCACGTTGCGGCTGAGGAAGTCGAGCACGGCGCGGTAACTCTCGTTGCCGCGCATCTCGTCCAGCGTGGCGTTGACCCGGTAGGAGGGGACGAGGAGGCGCACCTTGTCAGGCTCGACCTCGTGGATGTGCGCGTGGCCCCGCGTGGCGAGCGCCTGAAGGGTCGGGGCGCGGATGCCGGAGGCGAGGACGGTGGAGAGGGTCAGCGGCTCGTCGGCGGGCCAGCTATCAAGCCAGGAGAGCGCTTCCTGCTGCGCCTGCGAGAGCGTGCCTGTCTGCTCTTCCGCCGCGAAGCGACGCTGCACGTAGGTGCCGGGGATGATTTCGACCAACTGCTTCTCTTCCAGGCCGCGCGCTAGGGCTTCTTTGGCCTCCGTCGCGTTGAGCAGCGCCGACAGGTCCATCTCGCCGCCGTGCGCGGCAAGCTGCTCGACCATATCGGCCTGTTTGGAGGCGCGGCCCAGGTGGCGCAGGCGGGAGCGGTCGGCACCGGGCACGAGGGAGACGAAGCGCTCGGTGCGGGGGCGAACGCCGGGCGGTTTGGCGACCATCTCGTCGCGCAGCAGCCCCTCGCGCAACAGGTCGGCGACGACCTGACGGGCGCGGCGCTCACTGCCCAGCACCCCGGTAATCTCTTTCTGCGTGCTCACGCCCTCCTGCGATTCGACCCAGGCGAGCACCTTGCGGGCGTCACGGGCGAGGGGTTGCGTCACGTCGCGGGGGGAGCGGCGCAGGATGCGCTCGGCGCTCTGCATGACGCCCGGCGGCAGCATGAGGACCAGCGTGTCCCACAGGGGCGCGAGGTAGCGGTGACTGAGCCAGCGCGCAAGCTCTATCTGGTAGGGTTGCAGAAACGGCTCGGCATGGGCAATGGCGAGCAGGGGCCGGACGCGCTGGACGGGAGCATCGTCGGCGAAGCCGAGGAGCACGCCCTGGCGGTGCTCGTTGCCGAAGGGCACCCAGACGAGTTGGCCCGGCACCAACTGCTCGGAGAGTTCCTGCGGAATGCTGTAGTGGTAGGCGGTGAAGAGGGGATTGTCCTCGATTCGGATGCCTGCCTGCTCCGCCTCCTCGACGGCGCGCGTAATCATGCCCAGCTTCTGCCTGGTGCTCATGTCTACCGCGACGACCGCGTACAGGGGCGTTTCCATGCGAATAGTATAGCACCCTTGCGCGCCAGATTGTTGCGTTGCTGCCTCGCGCTGGTATGACGTAACACCTGCGAGATTGAGGTTTGTTTAGGCAGTTGCTCCGCAACGCAGGAAGGGGCGCGGCATGCCGCGCCCCTCTCATCAACAACCCCTGGTACTTGCCTATGCGACTTCCGCCGTCATCGGCTGTCGCTCGCGGCGGGCGCGGAGGAACCGTTGGGCCACGACCGCGACGATAGCGAGCACCAGCCCGACCACCGATAGCTGCCCAACGATGTCGCCCACGATGGGATAGAGCGTCCTGGTCGGCATCACGGGGGCAAGGGCCGTCATCATCGCTCCCTCCTGCCCGACGTGATTTTCCTGCGCCACGACGCGGCCATACGGGTCACTGACCTGCGAGAAGCCGTTGTCCGACTGCCGCACCACCGTCACCCCGTTCTCGATGGAACGGAAGGTTGCCATCTCCGCGTGGATAGCGGCCACCTCCGGCCATACGTAGGCCGGGGAGAGCAGGATGTCCACGTTCTGCTGGCCTGCCTGCCGCATAACGCCGGGGTAATCGGTGTCCCAGCAGATGACCGCTGAGAGAGTGCCGAACGGCGTCTCCACCGTCTGCAACTCGCGGCTGCCCGGCTGCGATCCTTCCAGGATGTTGCCGCCGTACTTTACGTGCTCCAGCACGATGGCACCCTCCGGGTCCGCGACGACAATCTTGTTCACGGAGAGCGCCTCGCCCGCCGGGTCTATCACGTAGAGCGGCATCGCCAGATAGAGGTCGTGCTCGTCGGCCAGCGCCTGCCCGCTCGCCACCAACTGTTCAACATCGTCCGCCATACCCAGCCCGGCCAGCTCCGGCCATAGGACAATCTGCGCCTCCGTCTCTGCCGCCTGCACCGTCTGCTCCAGGTACGCCGCGTGTTGGGCGCGGGTGCGCTCACGGAAGGCCGCCTCGTCCGTTGCTCGCAGCCCCATCATCTCGCCCATCTCAGTGTGGGCGGCGGTGAACGAGGCGACGGTTACGCTCTCCTGCGGCTGCGGGGCAGCCAGCAGGCGGGCCGCTCCAAGCAGGAGGATGGTGGCAGCGACCGCGCCATACACCGTAGCCCCTCGGCGGTAGGGCTGCCCCGACTCGTGGCGGCCCACCGCCCAATGCACAACCGACGCGAACCAGGAGACCAGGAAGGTGATTCCCCACAGCCCCGTCACCGAGGCGAGTTGCGTGACTGGCGCGAGGTCATACTGCGTGTACGCCTGTGCCCCGAAACTTCCCAACGGCCCGTCGGCCATCATGACGTACTCGACGGCGGTCGCCGCGACGGGGAAGAGGAGCGTCGTGGCAAAGTGTTGTCCCAGGCGCGGCGTGATGAGCCTATCAAAGAGAAAGGGCAGCGTTGCGACGAAGGCATTGAAGAGCATGAAGATAGGATAGATGGGCATGGGGAAGGGGACCGCGCCATACCAGGCAATGCTCGTTGGAACGAAGATGGCGGCGTAGAGCAGGAAAAAGCCCCTGGGTGCCGAGGTGCGATGAATGATGTACAGCCCCAGCGCGGGCGCAATCCAGGCGACGGGCGCGAGCGCCCACCTGCCCGTGCTGAACAGGGTGAGTAGAGCGAAGATAGCCAACCAGCGAAGTAACTCTTTGCGTGTCATGGTGCCCTCCTAAGGCGATGGTGAATATGTCTCCACTGTAGCGGAGAGGCGTGGGCGGCACATCGTCCGCGCGGGCACGCGGGCATTGTCCATTCGTACCATGTCCAGTTGGACGATGACAAACCGTCCAATGCCCGATACACTATCCGGGAGTCGCAGAATGGAGCCACGAAAGAAGTGCCCGGTAAGCCCATGTCTCAACCAGTTACCCACCCATCGGCTGAAGATGACCATTATCCGCTGCCCATCTTTCTCTTCCTGACGGGCCTCCTGGTATGGGTGATTGTCGGCTCCCTGCTTACCCAGCCTCGATTGCAGGCGCTCCTCCCTGCCAGTGCCATTATCGGGCTGATGGTCGTCCATCTCGTCCTGCACTGGCACAGCCCACGTCTGGCGAACC
>DASVVH010000419.1:0-3550 GCA_036386615.1 Ardenticatenaceae bacterium | reverse complement strand
TCGCAGATGCTAGTGTAAATCAATCAGTCCTCTTCCGCTTCGATGAGCCAGAGCACTATAGCTCACAACTCTTTAATCAGTTTCGAGGAAACAGAGTGGCTTATAACGAGATTAATGATTATGTTCTTAATGAGACTCCCTTCACCACGCCTAAGAGTGTACTTAAAGAAATGGAAGGGGAGCGTCTAATTCGGGTTGAGAGACCTGATGGCAAACGAAATCGTGGCTCCTTTGTAGAAGGCGACGTCATACAGTTCGAGCGAGAAGTGCCGCCCAAACAACAAGTCTTTGACCTTTAGCCCCAAAGGAGAACCGTATGTCAACTGGTAGCAAGATAGAATGGACCGAAGCAACGTGGAATCCTGTTACTGGCTGTGTGGAAGTGTCACCAGGATGTGACCACTGCTATGCACGCGCTTTCGCAGAGCGTTTCCGAGGCGTGCCTGGACATCCTTACGAGCAGGGTTTTGATTTGCGCTTATGGTCGGACAGGCTTGAGCATCCACTTAAATGGAAGAAGCCCCAGCGCATTTTTGTTAATTCAATGTCTGACCTTTTCCACAAAGATGTGCCTGATGATTTTATCCGACAAGTCTTCGATACTATGGCAAGGGCAGATTGGCACAATTTCCAGATACTCACCAAGCGACCACAGCGATTACAACGTCTTGCCCCGTCTTTACCCTGGCCGTCGCATATCTGGATAGGTGTGTCTATCGAAGCAGACCAATATACTTGGCGCGCTGACTATCTCCGCTCTGTACCTGCCTCGGTTCGCTTTATCAGTGCAGAGCCGCTTCTAGGGCCTCTGCCAAGCCTTAACTTAGATGGAATTCATTGGTTAATCACTGGCGGTGAAAGCGGAATCGGGCACAGACCATGTGATCCTGATTGGGTCAGCGATCTACGAGATCGTTGCAAGGTAGCAGGTGTTGCATTCTTTCATAAGCAATGGGGAGGGCGAACTTCCAAAGCTGGTGGACGTTTGCTCGATGGCCGTACTTGGGACGAGTATCCACAGACTTTGCAACCATCCCTAGTTTGAACGGTGGTGTCCTGCTCCTAGCCATAGGCGCTTGAACAGCCCAAGAAGGCGTTGTCGACATCATCCCTGCCATGCCCAGACTATGTCAAAGCCGCATGTCTTGTTATTATACTATATAGTTACAAAACAATTATCTACCACCATACTGGCCTTTTTTGCTCGCCAGTACTGGCCGTTACTGGCCTATACTGGCCTCTGTGCCGTACAACCCGCTCCTCGCTCCCGCTCTGCCTTCCTCCTCCCCTGCTTTGACGGCCCTAACTCCACGAATGTCATAGGTGCAAAAATCCTCAACATCCTTTATCATCATCTCATCTGTGAGATGGTTCGGGATAGTGGGCGCTTCTCCTTTGCCCACTGCCGGACACCGCTCAATGGCCTTCAACGGACACGAACCGTTTCCATATTCCACAGGAGACCCGATGAAAGACAACCAGACGTTTCTCAGGGCAGTACTCGCCTGGATTTTCAGTGGGCACGTTCTGACCGCCCTGATGACGCTCTTCTCCAAAGAGGGCGGCATCCGCGCGGGCCAGAGAACCTACGGTGGACAATTTGAAGCCAACGACCAGTTCGCCTACATCCTTCGCCCAGCCGGGGCCTACGTCACGGCGATGGCCTTCCTGCAGGCGATGGCCCTGCGTGACCCGAAGCGCTACAAGGCGGCGATTGACGCCACGCTGATTGTCTTTGCCATTCGCGGCGTGCAGCGCCTCCTCTTCCAGAAGGAAATTTCCCGCGTCTTCGGCATTTCGGCGAACCGACACTGGGCGATGACCGTCTACTTCCAGGTGCTCGCGGCGCTCCTCCTCATTGGGCGCTTGCAGTTGGAGGACGAATGACGAGCGACGAAGGACGAAGGCCAGAGGTGGCGTAACGATGTCTATTCTCCGATTGTTCATGAAGCGGCAGCTACCCGTCCGCGCCGTTGACGAGGTGATGCTGCTGCACGAGGCGCGCGGGAGCTACCCCGACCTGTCCTACACGGACCTGACCGGGGAGCGGCTGGCGCGCCTCACAAAGGAGCGCGGCGTGGACTTCGCCACCGCCCTCTTCTATGACCGCGTGCGCCGCTCGCGGGAGCACGGGCCGTTCATCCGCGAGGTAGAGGCCATTGAGCCGGACCTTGCCGCCCTGCCCCAGCTTGAAGGTAAGGTGCTCGTCGCCCCCGCCTCTTTCTACGACACCTTCCCCGAATACGGGGGCGACGGGCTGCTGGTGCGGCAGATTGCGGAGCAGTTTGGCCTGAGAGCCGAAATGCTGCCCCTGCCCAGCACAGGCGCGGTCTCCGAATGTGCCACGCGCATCCAGGACGCGCTCGCGGGGGAGCCGGACGGCTCGGTGATTCTCGTCTCGCTCTGCAAGGGCGGCGCTGATGTGCGCGTGGCGCTCGAACGGCGCTCGGACCTCACTCGCAAGGTGCGCGCCTGGGTTCAAATCAACGGCCTGATTCGCGGCTATCCGCTCTTCAAGGTGTGGTTCAGTGGCCCGCGCAAGCTTTGGTGGCGGCTCGTCCTTCGCGCCTATCTCTCCTATGCCCACGCCAAACCTGACCTCGCGGAAGAGTTGAAATACGGCCCCGACACGCTGCTGGCCGCGCCCGCGATGGCCCCGCCCGGCATCCCCGTCATCAACGTGCTCGGCTTCCCCCTGCAATCGCATCTGGTGGGCACGCTCCGCAGCCGCCACCGCCAACTGGCGCACCTGGGGCCAAACGACGGCTTCACCCTCCTCCGCGACGCGATTGTCGAGCCGGGGCTGCTCTACCCCGTCTGGGGCGCGGACCACTACTTCCGCTTCCCCGGCGCGGCGCGGCTGCTCTACCAACTCTTCCTCTACCTAGCCCGAACCGAGCCTCCATCCCTTGCGTTAGAAGAAGGACCGCAACGTGAGCTTGCACCCCAGCACTGACCCCTCCAACGGTTTCGGCGAGCGCCTGCCCCTCTCCTGGGGCGGGGAGCTTTCCGTTCCGGCGCAGGTACAGGCGTGGTACTGGCTCTGCCCCTCGGCGGACCTCCCGCCGGGCAAGGTGCTCTCGCGTGACTTTCTGGGCCAGCCCATCGTCCTCTTTCGCGGGCAGGATGGCACGCCGCGCGCCCTCTCCGCCTACTGCTGGCACATGGGCACGCATCTGGGCGGCGGCACGGTGGTGGGTGACGGCATTCGCTGCCCGCTTCATCATTGGGCGTGGGGCGGCGACGGGGCATGCCACCGCATTCCCGGCGCGGCCAGCCCGCCGCCCCACGCCCGCCAACGTAGCTATCCAGTTGCGGAGCGGTACGGCAGCCTCTTTGTCTTCAACGGCCCGGTAGCCCTCTTCCCGCCTCCCCACTTCAGCATGACGGAGGAGTCGAGCCTGCGCGTCGGCTTCGGCAGGCCCGTGCGGTTGCGCTGCTCCTGGTACGCCGTCGCCGCCAATGCCTTTGACCGGAAGCACCTGGAGACCGTTCACGAGCGGGCACTGCGCGAGCCACCCACTACCGAACACCTGGACCCTTTCCGCTT
>DASVVH010000418.1:0-24768 GCA_036386615.1 Ardenticatenaceae bacterium | reverse complement strand
TCTTCTTCTTCGGTCGCGTCGGCAAGCCCGGCACCCGACGCGCCACCGATGGCCGCGCCTGCTACTGCACCGACGGGGCCACCGACCGCACCGCCAATGACGGCACCCGCCGTGCCACCCGCCACGCCACCAGCGGCCTCGTTCGCGCCGCCGCCGGTTGCCTGGGCCTGCTCACCGGACTCACCAAGGCCAGCGCCCGTCGCGCCGCCGACCGCCATGCCAGCCGCCGCGCCAATCGGTCCACCAACCGCGCCACCGATGAGGCCGCCCGTTACCGCGCCAGCCGCGCCGCCGCCAGCCGCGCCCGCGCCACTGCTATCGTCATGGTCATCGGCATTGGCGATGGCCGCGCCACCGCCAGCACCTATCGCCGCGCCTGCCGCCGCGCCGAGAGGGCCACCGAGCGCGCCGCCGACGACGGCCCCGCCAACGGCTCCAACAGCGCCGCCCGCCGCCTCGTCAGCTACGGAGTCATCGCGGGAGTAGCTGCCCGCGCCGCTGTGTTCAGCCGCGTTCTCGGCACTGGCCGCGCCAAGGCCGCCACCCGCCGCCGCGCCAACGGCTGCGCCCACCGGGCCAGCGACGACGCCGCCGATGACGGCACCCGCCGCGCCGCCCGCGAGACCACCCGCGCCGGGGGTGCTGGGGTCGGACTTGTCATCTTCTACGGCGTCGGCAGCCGCCGCGCCCATGCCCGCGCCGACCGCGCCACCGATGGCGGCACCGATGGGGCCACCGACCGCGCCACCGACGACGGCACCCGCGACGCCACCCGTCGCGCCGCCAACCGCCTCGCTCGCGCCGCTCTCACGGCTGGAGCCATGCGTGTCGTAGGCATAGTCGGGGTTGGCATCCCAGCGCTCGCGGTGCGAGTCGAGAGGATGGCTGTACTGGTCGAGGACGCTGCGAACGGTCGCGGCGTTGGTCTCGTCGGTGCGGACGGCGACGAGGATGCCACCGCGCTCGACGCCTGAGCGGTACAGGTCGGCCTCGGACTCGTCAATGCCTAGGTCCATGAGGGCACCGAGGAGGCCACCCGTTGCCGCGCCCGTGACGGCACCCGCGAGCGCGCCTGCCAACGGCCCCGCCGCGACGATGGGGCCGACGCCGGGGATGGCGAGGGCACCCAGGCCGAGCAGAAGGCCCGTCAGGCCACCCACGATACCGCCGCCCACCGCTCCGCCAGCGGCGGTCACGTCGGAATCTCCGGCGAGGTCCGCGGCCTCGTTCTTATCGCGCATGACGATGCTAATGTCTTCGGAGGGAATGCCCCGGTCGCGTAGGGCACGAATCGCCTCTTCGGCTTCCGTCCGGTTGTCGAATAGTCCAGTTACGGTAATCACAAGAACCTCCTGAGAAGTAGGGTGTTTGGTCATTTACTGCTATTGATACGGGAGTTTAGTTAGCAGTAAGTGTGCCGATAGAGGGAGGGGAGAGGGCGGTAGTACTGATGGCCTATCGGGGGAGGGACTTTGGTCCCGCCATCCTGGGGTGACTGAGATTTGTTCAAATCCCGCCGAGGATTACGCGGCGCAAACGGCGCGCCTCTCCATCCCCGGCTATGCGTTTCGCCGTCCTGCGGACTCTACGACCCGCCTCGGCCTACCGCTTAGAAAGCCGCGCAGGAGGGACAAAAGCGGTAGCAGTAGGTGCGGCGTGGCAGTGTCAGCGCTGGCTCCTCGGTAGACCTTGATTGGTGATAGGTCATTGGCGAGGAGAGAGGCAGGCTCTATGGTGTGGTGGATATTTAGATTATCCAGGTAACTGGAATGGGTTAGGATTTGTTAATAATGGGTTGCAAAATGGAACTTTTCGGCGTGCTGGCGCGTTATAGTTATAGATAACGCGCGCTCACGGGCGGGATATGCCCGTTGGAGCGTATTTATAGGATGGTTTTGGAACTCTTTTTGGTGGAGGTAGGCCGCCGAGCGTGGAGCGGTAAAGAGGAGATTGATAGACTCCCCGGAAATGGATACGCTGAGAATTCATGGTGGGCGTGCCTGATGGGGTCGGGGCTAGAGTACGCGATTTGGCGGAGATAGGTAGGGCCATTTGAGCATTGAATATCCTACAGGGGACCGATGGCAGGCGGCGTGTCGCCGGATAGAATAAGCCAGAGTTGGAAAGCGTGTGTGAGATGTCAGATTACGGTCAGGTAGACGAGCGAAGCATGGCGTATCCTATGTACCATCCCCACTTCCCCCTTGAAATCCCCCAAAGCCGAGGAGGCTCTCGGATGCGCCGTATTCTGATATGGACCGTGCTGGCGCTGTTGACAGCGTTCCTCGTGCCATTCCGCGTGGAGGCGCAAGCGCCTGGCGTGGTGATGGATGCCGCCGCGCTGTACGAGGGTGCGAGCAAGTACGGGGAGTGGCTGCCCGTCGTGGTGGACCTGGAGAACAACGGGCCAGACGTGAACGGGCAGGCGGAGGTGCTGGTCAGCGGGAGCGGGCAGGAGACCATTTACGCGCAGCACGTCGAACTGCCGCGCGGCTCGCGCAAGCAGGTGACGATTTACGTGGTGCCCAACAACTTCACGCGCCGCCTCGTGGTGGAGTTCGTGCCGGACGAGGGGGGCGACGCGCTGGCCTCGGAAGAGGTGGAGGTGCGCCCGGTGCCGAACATCCGCTACATGATTGGCGTGGTGTCGGCGGGCGGGGACGGGTTCGAGCCACTGGCGAGCGCGAACTTCCGGGGGACGCGGGGACAGCAGGCGCAGACGATGGTGCTGCCGCTGGACCTGGCGACGCTGCCCGACCGCCCGGAGGCGCTTCGCACGCTGGATTTAATTGTTTTTTCGGGCGTGGACACGAGCGCGCTGACGCCGCGTCAACGGGCATCGCTTGAGCAGTACGTGGCGCAGGGGGGCGTGGTGGCGCTGGCTGGCGGGCCGGAGGCGGCGCGCGTGCTGGCGGGCATTCCCGAATCGCTGATGCCCGTGACGCTGACGGGCGAGACGAGCCTGGAGTCGCTGGGCGCGCTGGAGGAGGTGGCGGGCGAGCCGGTGCGGGTGAACGGGCCGTTCCCCGCCGCCGTCGCGGAGCCAGTGGTGGAGGATTCGGCGCGCACCCTCGAGGGCGAGTTGCCGCTGGTGGTGGAGCGCGAGGTGGGCGACGGCGCGGTGTTGTGGATGGCGCTGGACCCGGCGCTCTCGCCCTTTGACGCGTGGGCGGGCACTGACGAGTTCTGGCTGGCGACGCTGGGGCAGCGCGCGGCGTACCCGGCGGACATCCCGCCGGACATGTCCCCGCGACAGGTCTTCAACGAGCAGTTGTTCTACGCGCTGCAAAACCTTCCCTCGCTGGACCTTCCCTCGCTGCGGCTGCTGGTGCCACTGCTGGCGATTTACATCCTCATCGTCGGGCCAGTGAATTACTTCGTGCTGCGCCGCCGCAGGCACCTGGAACTGGCGTGGGTGACGATTCCAGTGATTACGCTGCTCTTCAGCGTCGGGGCCTACGGGCTGGGCTTCCAGTTGCGCGGCAGTGACGTGATTTTGAATCAGGTGGCGGTGGTGCGGGCCGTGCCGGACGCGGAGGGCGGCTACGTGCGCTCGATGCTGGGCGTCTTCTCGCCGTCGCGCCGGACCTACACGCTGGAGGTGGAGGGCGAGGCACTGGTGTCGCCGACGCGAGCGCCGGGCGACCCGTTCAGCAGCAGCGGCGGCGGCAGCACGCGGGCGATGGTCGTGCAGGGCGAGCCGACGCTGGTCCAGAACTTCACGGTGAATCAGTGGTCCATGCAGAGCGTGGTGGCCGAGCGGCTAGTGACTGAAGGGTACAGTTTCGGCTCGGAGTTGGTGACGAGGGACGACTCGGTAGTCGGGACGGTGACGAATACCAGCGGTATGCTCTGGGAGAACGTGGCAGTGGTGCTGGGCAGCCAGTTCCAGAAACTGGGCGATATTGCGCCGGGCGAGAGCAAAGAGGTGTCGCTGCGGATGACGGATGTGAACCCGCAGATGAGCGGGGACGTGGCGTGGCGGCTCTTCGAGAACGAGTTCGGGCCGAACGGCGCGAACCGCGATACGCAGGTGCGGCAGCAGATTCTGTCGGGGCTGTTCAACTCACCTACAGGCGCGGGCAACTCGCCGCTCTCGGCGACTCGGCAGCCGCTGCTGCTGGCGTGGCTGGATGGCGCGCCGACGGAAATCAGCATCGCGGAGAGCACGCGGCTGAACAGTGTGGGGACGACGCTGCTCTACGCGGAGATGCCTATCCGCTACGGCGCGGGGCCGATCTCGCTGCCGCGCGGCCTCATCAGCGCGCGGGTGGCGCAGAACGACGGCGGCACCTGTTATGGGCCGGGCGTGGCAAGCCTCTCGCCGGACTTTCTGGAGGCGGAGATTCACTTCCAGTTGCCTGCGGCGCTGCGGCGGATTGACCCGACGGTGATGACACTGTACCTCTCGTCGGATGGTGGGCTTTTCGTCTCGCCGAAGCTGTCGCTGTATGACTTCACGACTGACGAATGGCAGGAGGTGGTGGACCCGGTGATGGGGCGCAACCGCCTGAACGAGCCGGATGCTTTCGTAAGCGAGAATGGGCTGGTGCGGCTGCGGGCGGAGAATCTGGAGCGCAACCGGGGCGGCTGCATCTTCCTGGATGTGGCGATGGACGGGACGCTGCCGGGGGACGCGCAGGCGCAGAGCGGAATTCAAAATTAAGAATGCAAAATGCAAAAGTAACGGCGACGAAGGACGGATGACGCCCGATGAACGCGATTGAGACGAGAGACCTTACAAAGCGATACGGCGCGATGACGGCGGTTGAGAATCTGAACCTGACGATTCCGGCGGGGTCGGTGGTGGGGTTCATCGGGCCTAACGGGGCGGGCAAGACGACGACTATCCGCATGCTGGCGGGGCTGCTGGAACCAACGTCGGGCGAGATTCTGATTCACGGGGAGCCTATCGCCCACAACTCGCAGCGCGCGCGGTGGCTGGTCGGCTACATGCCTGACTTCTTCGGCGTCTACGACGATATGAAGGTGTGGGAGTACCTGGATTTCTTCGCCCGGTGCTACGGTCTGCCCGCCGCGAAGCGCGCGAGCATCGTCAACGAACTGCTGCAACTGGTCGACCTGGCCGACAAGAAAGAGGCGTTCGTGGAGGCTCTGAGTCGGGGGATGCGGCAGCGGCTCTGTCTGGCGCACGCGCTGGTCCACGACCCGGCGATTCTGCTGCTGGACGAGCCTGCTTCGGGGCTGGACCCACGCGCCCGCATCGAGATGCGCGAGTTGCTGCGCGAGTTGGGGCGGATGGGCAAGACGGTGCTGATTTCGAGCCACATCCTGACGGAGATGGCGGAGATGGTGGATTCCGTCGCCATCATCGAGCGGGGCAAGCTGCTGGCCGCCGGGCCGATGGCCGACGTGGCCCGCGCCGCCCGCGCCGACAAGCTGCTGCGCGTCGCATTGGTGGAGAGCACGCCGGAGACATTGGAGCGGACGACGGCGGCGCTGCGGAGCTATCCGGGCGTGACGGACATCTTCGAGGCGGAGGGCGCGCTGGAAGTGGCGTTCAGTGGGGACGACGTGGCGGCGAGTGGGCTGCTGCGCCACCTCATCCAGCAGGAGATTTTAGTGCTCTCCTTTGCCGAGGCGACGAGTGACCTGGAGGACATCTTCCTGCGCGTAACGAAGGGCGAGGTTCAGTGAGGCGACGACCGACGATGGACGACCGACGACCGCTAACAGATAACGATATAATACAAAGACGCAGGGCGAGTGTCGGAGAACGAAATAAACCTTTGTGGTCGTTCTTTGTGTCCTTTGTGCCTTTGTGGTGAAAATTCGTTCGACATTAACAGTCGTCGGTCGTCGAACACGCGAGGTAGGGAATTGGCTCGATTGAGGTGGCAGCTTTCGCCTCTGGTAGTGAAGGAGATGCGCTCACAGATGCGGGGCTTCCGGGCCTTCGCGGGGATGACGCTCTTTTTGGTGGCGCTGGCAGCGACGAGCCTGCTCGTCTATCAACTGCTCGCGCTGGATAGTGGCGGTGGAGGGTCGAGTTTCGAGGCAGGGCGCATCATTTTCAGCTTTATCAGTGGGATGGAGATGCTGCTGCTGGCGGCGCTGGCTCCCACGCTCACGTCGGGGGCGATTGCGAGCGAGCGGCAGGCGCAGACCTTCGATATGCTGATGGCGACGCCGCTCACGTCGGGGCAGGTTTTAGGCGGGAAGCTGATGGCCTCGATGAACTACGTTTTCCTGCTGCTGGTGGCGGGGCTGCCCGTCAACTCCTTGGCTTTTTTGTTTGGGGGCGTGGAGCCAGTGATGCTGCTGTGGTGGCTGGTGCTGGTCGTGGTGGTGATGCTGATGCTGGGCACAATAGGGCTGCTGATGAGCACACTGGTTCGCAGCAGCGGCGCGGCGACGGCACTGACCTACATCTTTTGCACGATTCTCTTCGTGGCCGTGCCAATTCTCGCGGTAACTGTTCTTCCATTGTTCGGTACAGGTGGGCGGGCGGTAGAGTACATCATGGTCTCTCTAGTGCTGCTTCATCCGCTGGCCTCGCTGGCGGCGATTCTGGTGAACATTGAGGAGTTCAACGCGGGAATGTTGCTCCCGGCGACGATACCGTTGTACGGGGCGGTAGCGGGACTCTTCTTTCTGGCGGCGGAGGCGCGACTGGCGCACCTGACCGCGCAAAGGTGGCGACGGTTGCTGCTGACCATCGGATTGCTCGTGATTGCAGTGGGTGCAGTAGCCTACATTGTGATGAAGCCAGCACAGAGTGTCTATAACGGATTCTGAGATAGGAGAGGCGAGATGAACAAAGCAGATTCGCCGTTGCCGTTATCCCGTATCCTGCATCTCGCATCCCGCATCCCGTAAGAAGGTGAGCTATGGCGGTTAGTAACCCTACACAGGCTGTAACCAGTTCAACCCAGCGCAGGCGCTTCGGCTTCTCGCGGCCCAGCGCGAACCCCATCCTCATCAAGGAGCTTCGGAGCCGGATGCGCGGGCCGCGCGCCTTCCTGATTCTTACGGGGTTCCTGGTGATGCTCAGTGGGGTCGCGTACCTGCTGTACAGTACGCTTCAGGCGACGGCACAGTTCAATTCGGGGCCGATTCCGTTGAGCGCGACAGTTGGCGTCACGACCTTCCTGGGGCTGTCCTTCTTCGAGTTGTTTCTGGTGGCCTTCATCACCCCCGCGCTGACGGCGGGGACGATTAGCGGCGAGCGCGAGGCGCTGACCTACGAGATGCTCATTGCCACGCCGCTCCGGCCTTCGAGCATCCTTACCGGGAAGATGACGGCGGCGCTCTCATATGTTTTTCTGCTCATCTTCGCCACGATTCCGATGTTGAGCCTCGTCTTCATCTTCGGCGGCGTGACGTTGCGGGACATGGCGGTGGCGCTGCTGATGCTCGTCGTGGTGACGATTACCTACGGCACCATCGGCGTCTTCTGGTCGGCGCTGCTGGGGCGGACGGGCCGCGCGACAGTGATGAGCTACGTCACCATCATCCTGCTCGTCATGGGGCCGCTCGTGCCCGCCGTGATGTGGGGAATTCGCTATCAGGCGACGCCACCGCCCGCTTTCTTTTACGGCAATCCCTTTACGGCAATGGCGAGTGTGATTACGATGGACCCCAACCAGGGCTTCGGCTTTGGACCCTTCGGTGGGCTGTTCTCCCTCTTCCTGATGGGCGGGTGGGGCTTCGGCGGGATGCCGCAGCCGTTGGCACACCCCGCTTGGCACTGGACCGTCGCGCTGTACACGCTGCTGACGCTCGTTCTGACGATGGCGACGGTGCAGTTGGTGCGGCCCACCGGACGACGCCGCATCTCGCGGCGGCAGGCGCTGGTGAACATCGTGCTCATCGCCGCGCTGCTCGGAGCCTTCGCCTTCATCTTTGAAGTGAAGGATTGGCAGCAGATTTGGACCTCGCCAGACCGCATGCAGCGCGGCGGCGTCATGATGCCGGTAGAGGCCCCGGAACTGATTGATCCTCCTATGGATGCGTCAGAGGAGGCTATTCCCGCCCTGGTTCCCACCGAGGCTCCTGTCGCAACCGCTACCGCCGCGCCGCCTCCGACCCCGGCACCAGTCCAGCCGTAGTCAAGGATGGAACAATAGAGACCCAACCATCGTTTTATCTAATGAGAAGCCAGGGAACGAGCACCGTTCATCTCACATCCCATATCTCACATCCGATATCTCGCATCCCATATCCTGAACCGAGTTGAACAGTGGACCTTCTAACTCACGACGAAGTCCAACAACAGATAGTCACCGCGCTGACGGCGCTGCGAACGCGGCTACGCTGGCGTGACGCGCTACACGCCGCCTCGCGGTGGGCGTGGGTGGCGGTGGCGGGCGCGCTGGCGGTGCAACTGCTGGCGCGGGTGCAGCCCATCGAGCGCTCCGAGTTGTGGAGCCTGCTCGTGCTGCTCGCCGCGTTAGTAGGCTGGCTAACGTGGGTGGTGCTGCGCCGCCTGCCACTCGAATTCGTCGCCCGCCGCGTGGACGCCGAGGCTAACGCGAAGGAGCGGATGGCGACGGCGCTGGAACTGGATGCACGCGCCCGCCGCGACGACCTGGCCCTGAAGCAGCAGAGCGACGCCGCCGACGTGGCCCGCAAAGTCGCCGCCGCGCCGGGGGCGGCGCTGCGCTGGCGCTGGGAGCGCCGCCCCCTCGCTCTGGCTGGCGTGCTCCTGCTCGCCACGCTCGGCGCGCCCTTCCTGCCGAACCCGATGGACCGCGTTCTGGCCGAGCGAGACGCCGTGCGGCAGGAGGCGCTGGAACAGGCGGAAGAGCTTGAGGAGTTGGCGCGCGATTTGGAGCAGAACGAGACGCTGCCCCGCCCCGACCGCGAGCAACTGTTGCAAGAATTGGAAGAGTTGGAGCAGTCGTTGCGGGAGAACCCCGGCGACCGCGAGCAGGCGCTGGCCGACATCGAGCGGGCACGCGAGGCCCTGCGCGAGCGGCAGGACCCTCAGAACGGCGCGCGGCAGGCGTCGCTGGAGCAGGTCGCGGCGGAGTTGCAGCGAATGACGGGCAACACCGAGGCGCAACAGCGCGAGTCGCTGGCAGAGGGCGCGGAGGCGTTGAACGAGTTGGCCGAGCAGATGGAGGGAATGAGCCAGGAGCAGCGTAACGCCGCCGCCACCGCCCTCCGCCAGCAGGCGGCGCAGGCCGCCGCCACCGATCCCAGCCTCGCGCAGGCGCTTCAGACGATGGCGAACGCGCTGGAAGCGGGGGACGCGGTTGCCGCCGAGGGAGCCGCCCAGCAGGGCGCGCAAGCCTTGGGCGAGGCGCAGCGCTCGCTCGACGACCAGCAGGCGCTCGCCCGCGCGCAAGCGCAGTTGGACGCCAGCCGCGACGCCATTGCCCGCGCGCAAGGCCAGCAGGGACAGCAGGGCGAAGGCGAAGGCGAAGGTGAGGGTCAAGGCCAGGGCCAGGGCCAAGGCCAGGGCCAAGGTCAGGGACAGGGGCAAGGTCAGGGACAGGGGCAGGGCCAGGGGCAAGGTCAAGGCCAGGGGCAAGGCCAGGGGCAAGGCCAGGGACAGGGCGTTGGCAGCGGCGGTGGCGGCTCGAACTCCCCGACGGACCAGGGTGGAAACACTGGCAACGGCGCGTTTCCAGGCAGCGACCCTGACCGTGACGGCGCGGGCGCGCAGGAGGGCGAGTTCGAGCCGGGCGCGGGCGAAGAGGTGCTTGTCCCCTCCTGGGGCGACCCCAGCTTCATCGGCGGGCAGCCCGGTTCTGATGGGCAGACGCAGGAGACGGAGGGCAATGGGCCGCAGGCGGGCATCGAGAACGGCGCTATCGTGCCGGGGAGCAGCTTCGCGGGCGGCTTCGATTCCGGCAGCTTCGTGGGCGAGAACCGCCCCGACCTGCCGCAGTACTACCGCGACCTGATTATCGAGTACCAGGACCTCATCGGCGGAAACTAGGACAATGCAAAATTAAAAATTCAAAGTGCAAAATGAACGACGAGAACAATAGTGGAGCGTCGCCGTCACGCCGTTCATTTTTAATTTTGCATTTTGCATTTTTAATTCGAGGAGGGAGTAACGCCGTGAGAGTGTGGTTGCTGTTGCTGTTGCTGGTGACACTAACGGGCTGCTTGACCGTCAACGCGGACGAGTTGGCGGGCCGGGTCGCTCACGCGCCGGAAGATGCTGTCTTCGACTGGATGAGCCAGCAGCCGCCGGAGGTGGGCGACACGACGGCGATTCGTCAGATCGTCCATTTCGAAGAAACGCGCGCCGCCGTGCTTCTCTCCTTCCGCCCAGAGGATTGGGAGTACGCGCAGCCCGCGCTGGCACTCTTCGTCGTGGAGAAGCAGGGCGACAGGTGGGTGGCGAAGGCGCACGACTACAACAGCAGGCCCGAACTGACCGACGACATTCTCTCCTTCTACAGCCCGCCTTGGGCCAATGCCGAGCCGTCGGCGGTCTACGGGCTGGTCGTGGACGAGCGCGTGACCAGCGTCGGCCTCACCTGGGAAGACGGGTTGGAGCAGCAGGTACAGGTCGTCAACGGCTCCTACCTGAGTATTCGCACCGACGCGCCGGGCACGCGGGGCGCGAGCGTCACCGCCCTCAACGCCGAGGGCCACGCCCTCACCGAGTACATTCGAGCCAACAAATAACCTTGCCGATGCTCAACGATGGTCGTTCGCCGTTGGCGGTCGTCAATCGTCGGTCGTCGGTCGTCGAATTGGAGAAACAACATGGCAGAGATGACACCAGAACAATTCCGCGCCACCGCCTCCGCCGTCGAGCGGGAGATTGGCCGCTTTATCGTCGGGCAGCGCGCGCTCATCAGGCAGACGCTGATGACGATGCTGGCGGGCGGCAACGCCCTGCTGGAAGGCGTGCCCGGCCTGGGCAAGACGATGCTCGTCCGCACGATGTCCGAGGTGATGGACATCCAGTTCTCGCGCATCCAGTTCACGCCCGACCTGATGCCCGCCGACATCGTAGGCACGAACATCATCACGGAGGACGAGAACGGCATACGCCGCTTCCAGTTCGAGGCGGGGCCAGTCTTCTCGAACCTGTTGCTGGCGGACGAAATCAACCGCGCCACGCCGAAGACGCAATCCGCGATGCTGGAAGCGATGCAGGAGCGCACCGTCACCGTCGCCAAGGAGATTCACAAGCTGCCCAAGCCTTTCTTCGTGCTTGCCACGCAGAACCCGTTGGAGATGGAGGGCACCTATCCCCTGCCGGAGGCACAGTTGGACCGCTTCTTCTTCAAGATTGACGTGCCCTTCCCCAGCGTGGAGGAGTTGGCGACCATCGCCGAGCGCACGACGGGTGGAGAAGTCATCCAGCTACAGAAGGTGGCGGACGGCCCGACCATCATAGCGATGCAGCAGTTGGCGCGGGAGGTGCCCGTTGCCAGCCACGTCACAGCCTACGCCGCGCGACTGGTCGCCGCGACGCACCCCGACAACCAGTACGCGCCCGACGCCGTGAGGCAGTTCGTCCGCTTCGGCAGCAGCCCGCGCGGGATGCAGGCGATGATTCTGGCGGGCAAGATTCTGGCGCTGCTGGATGGCCGCTTCAACGTCGCCTTCGATGATATCAAGCAGGTGGCGAAACCGGCGCTCCGCCACCGCCTCATCCTGAACTTCGAGGCGCAGGCCGAGGGTGTCAGCGCCGACTGGATTGTGGACCAGCTTCTGGAGCGCGTGCCGACTGAGGAGTTGGCGCGAGTGCCCGCCTAACGTTTGTGCAGGGTGAGCGACAGAGCGCTGTACCCTTCGCCTCTGCAACAGGGAGTGGCACCACAATATCTTGTGTGAAGGTTCCTTAATAGACCTACGCGATGAGAAAAGTGCAAGAGAGAAGTGTGGATAACTGACTCAGGGGCGTGGATAAAGCATGGCCCCGGTGGATAACTGGAGCGGTTGAGAGACGATGGCAGCGGCAACCCTGACCAAAGACCGGACAAAACTCTTCGACGAGCGCTTCCTGCGCCAGATAGACCAACTCGTGCTCGTCTCCAAGCGGGCGCGGGCGGGGCAGATTCAGGGCGAGCGGCGCAGCCCCAAGCGCGGCCAATCCGTCGAGTTCGCGGACTACCGCATGTACTCGCGCGGCGACGACTTCCGCATGATTGACTGGAACGTCTACGCGCGGCTCGAAACACTCTTCCTCAAGCTCTTCGTCGAGGAGGAAGACCTGACGATTCACCTGCTGGTGGATACCTCGCGCTCGATGGATTGGGGCACGCCCAACAAGCTGCTCGTCGGCAAGCAGTTGGCGGGGGCGCTGGGCTACATCGCCCTCGCCGGGCTGGACCGCGTGACCGTTGCCCCCTTCGGCGGCGAGGGGGCACCCTACCCGCCGCGACGCGGCAAGCACCAGGCGTTCAGCCTCTTCGAGTATCTACTCGATTTGCAGGCGGGGGGGAGCGCCACGCTGGGCACGGCGCTGAAGCGGTACGCGCAGGGGGCGAAGAACGTGGGGCCGCTCCTGCTCATCTCGGACCTCTTCGATACGACGTGGCAGGACGGCCTGCGCGCGTTGCTGGCGCGGCGCTTTGACGTGACGGTGCTTCACATCCTCGCGCCGGAGGAGCTAAACCCCACGCTGGCGGGCGACCTGCGCCTGAAAGACGTGGAGCGCGGCGCGGAACTGGAACTGACGGTGGACGCCGCCATGCTGCAACGCTACGCCGCCAACCTGCAAACGTGGCAGGCGGAACTGCGCCAGTGGTGCGGCGCGCGCGGCATCGGCTACGCGGCGGTGGATTCCAGCCTCCCGGTGGAGGACGTAGTGCTGAACCTGCTCCGCCGTCAGGGAATCATCCGGTAATGCGGAAGTCGGAAGTGGGAATGCGGAATGAAGGGCAAAGACGCAAAGACGCAAAGACGCAAAGACGCAAAGACGCAGAGGGGTCTCTTATAGAAGATGAGGCTTTCGAGAGAAAATAAAGCCTTCGTGGTCGTTCTCTGTGTTCTTTGTGTCTTTGTGGTGAAAATCCGTAATCCGTACGCGGTCGTCGGTCGTCTATCTTCGGTCGTCGAAACAAAAAAGAGGAGCTTTCAAGGTAGCTCCTGAACCTTTGGTGGGCGATATCCAGTATCGCCGAACGGTGATTCGACACCGCAGAAGATATTACAATCAGTTGAACCGTCGGTAAGCGTGCTAGTGCCGTCCAGTAAGCACCACCCCCTTCTGCCACTGATACTTCAGTACGCGAAGGCTTTTACCAACCAACAACCGCAGTATACGAGAAAACGCGCTGCTATTCAATAGAGCAGGCGTGCGAAAATGATACGCTAACGAGCACATCAGAGACAAAGAACCGTCATGAAACATCGAAACTGCCGTACTTCATCCCTCATCTCTCATCCCTCATCCTTTGGTGCCTGATGGGACTCGCTGCCCCCCTGGCTCTACTCGGACTGGCGCTGCTCGCGCCCGTCATCGCCATGTACCTGCTCAAACGCCGCCGCGAGGAGGTACCCGTTTCGAGCACCTTCCTCTGGGAGCGCGTCGTTCAGGACATCGAGGCCAACGCACCCTGGCAGCGCCTGCGCCGGAACCTCCTGCTGCTCTTGCAGCTTCTCTTCCTGCTGCTCGCTATCTTCGGGCTGGCGCGCCCCTTCGTCACGGCGGCGGGCGCTGCCGGGCAGAGCCTCATCGTCGTCCTCGACACCTCCATCAGCATGGGCGCGCGTGACGGCGCGGAGGGCACGCGGCTGGACACCGCCCGCGCCGAGGCCCTGCGTCTGATGGAAGGTCTGCCCGACAACGGGCGCGTGACCGTGATTCGCGCGGGGAACGGCGCGGACATCCTCGCCGCCAACACCAACGATCAGGTCGCCGTTCGCGCCGCGCTCGACAGCCTGCAACCCCTCGCCCCGGACAGCGACCTCACCCCCGCGCTGAACCTCGCGGCGGCTGCGGCGGCGCGGGAGGCGGATAGCGAAATCGTCATCCTCAGCGATGGCGCGGTGGAGTTGCCCAACGCCCTCGCAACTGACCGCCCCATTCGCTACGTGCCCATCGGCAGCGACGCCAACAATCAGGCTATCTCCCAATTCAACTTGTCTTGGCAGAATGACTTGGAGGAGACAGAAGACGAAAATGAAGCGGGGTATAACTTCTTCGTACAAGTGACTAATTACGGCTCGGATAGTGTCTCGCGCCGGGTTAGTATTAGCCTGAATGGTGCGCCGTTCACGGTGTATGATTTAGTGATTCCGGCAGGTCAGCAAGTCTCTCGAACTGACTTTTTGGGAAATATTCAGGACTTCCGGGTCGAGGCGCGGCTGGACGGCCAGGACGCGCTCCCCTCCGATGACCGCGCCTGGGCCGTGCCCGGCGCTTCCGGCGAGCGCGCCGTGCGCCTGCTCACCCCCTCCCAGCAGAACCGCTTCCTCAGCGTGCCCTTCCGCCTGCTGCCGGACGTGGCTTTCAGCCAGGGCAACGTCCTGAGCGACACGGCGGTGGCGGAGGACGAGGAGCCTGCCGACCTGCTCATCCTGGACCGCTGGCTCCCCGAAGAAGGGCTGCCCGGCACAACGGAAAACCTGCTCATCGTCGCGCCGCCTGCGGGCAACGATGTAATTCAGACGACGGGCGTGCTGACAAACCCGCTCCCTATCGCTACGGGCAACCTGCCCTCTCTTGAGGAGAGCCTATTCTTCGAGGAAGACCTCTTCTTCGTCGAGGCGCGCGTTGGCGAGCTACCCGCCTGGGGAACGGCGGTGCTGGAGGACGGCGTGACGGGAGCGCCCCTGCTCTGGGTCGGCGAGCAGAACGGGCGGCGCGTCGCCGTGCTGAACCTCGCCCTCTATGGCGTGCCCGAAAGCATCCCGCTCGACCCCCCGCGTGACGTGGTGCTGACCAACTTCGTCTACCACCCCGCCTACCCCGTGCTCATGGTCAACGTTGCCAACTACCTGCTGGCGGGTCCGGCGGGCGGGCTGGCGGGGGCCAGCGTCGCCCCCGGCGAGGTCGTCAACCTGCCCCTTTTGGAAGGCGGGCGCGTCCAGGTGCAGACCCCAACGGGCGAGACCGTCACGCCTCAAGTGGCCGAGGATACCGCCAGCACGCCCTTCATCCCCACTGAACCGGGCGTCTACACCGTCAGTTGGCCCGGCGGGCAGCAGCCCGCCGTGCAGTTCACCGTCAACCTCTTCGCCCCCGCCGAGAGCAACATCGCGCCCGTGCCGACGCTCCAACTCACCGCCGGAGGCGATACACCCGTTGCGGAAAGCGGCCTCGAAGGCGAGGCCCGGCGCGACCTGTGGCGGCCCCTCCTGCTCGTCGGCCTGCTCATCCTCGCCGCCGAGTGGCTGGTCTACCAGCGCGACGCCCTTGCCCGTCTGCGCGGCTGGTTCCGCGCCCGCGCAAGGCAAACAGCATAAAGCAGCTTTTGTAGAGGCGCGCCGTCTGCGCCTCGTCATCCTCGGCGGGCTTCGGGAAGAGGTTGAGCCATGCGCGAGTACAAAGCATCAAAGCTAAGATACATCCTACTCTTCACGCTTTTTATGGTCATTGGTGCCGCTATCGCACGAATCATCATCTACAGGTTCATTGGAGAGGCCGAACCATCCTTATTTACTTCCTTCATCGGCACCTTTGTTGGTCACATCTTGGGAATTCCTTTACTTGCGTGGATGATGGCCCCTGTCATCGAACGCCTGAACATTACCATCACTGACGATGCGATTTCCGGGCCTCCGCCTCGTGCCGGGAAACGAGTGACTATCCCTTTTGAAAAAATAGACTGGGGTAAATCCAAAAGACCAAACCCTTTTCAGAGACTGTTCGGCAACCTATACATCCATTCCGTAGACGGAGAGATAATCGTTCTGTCGGGCCTTTCCTTTGATAGAGCGACGATGAAGAAAATTCTCGAACAGATAGAGGCCGGAACCAATGAACCACGACCGCCTGTATCATGATGCCGGTATCCGTATCTCGCATCCCGTATCTCGCATCTCATATCACAGCTAGAAGGCTGTCATGACCATCTCATTTACTGATCCAATCTACCTCTGGGCGCTGCTCCTCATCCCCCTCACGCTGGGGCTGGCGGCGCTGGCACCCCGCGCTCTGCCGTCCTTCCGCCGCCGCCTCAGCCTCGTCCTGCGAACGCTGGTGCTCGCCCTGGTAGTCTTCGCGCTCGCGGGCGCGCAACTGCGCCGCCCGGTGGACAACCTCACAGTCGTCTTCCTCGTGGACGTGAGCGATTCCATGCCCGCCGGGGCGCGTCAGGAAGCCGCCGGGTACGTCCGCGAGGCCATCGAAGCCATGCCTGCGGGCGACAAGGCTGCCGTCGTCCTCTTCGGCAGGGATGCCCTCGTGGAGCGCACCGCCAGCGAACTGCGCCGCCTCGACCCCCTGAGCAGCGTCCCCGTCGCCACCCGCACCAACGTTGCCGACGCCATACAGTTGGGCCTCGCGCTCCTCCCCGGCGACACCCAGAAGCGCCTCGTCCTCATCTCCGACGGCCAGCAGAACGAGGGCGACGCCCGCGCCGCCGCCGACCTCGCCGCCGCGCGCGAGGTCGTGCTCGATACCGTCTCCCTCGGCGGGGCCACCTCCGGCCCGGAAGTGCAGCTTTCCGCGCTCGACGCGCCCAACTCCGTCCGCGAGGGCCAGCGCTTCGAGCTATCCGTGCGGCTGGACGCCAATCAGGACACCAGCGTTCGCCTCCGCGTCTTTGGCGACAGCCAGCTACTCTACGATGAGCAGGTTGAAGTACCGGAAGGTGGCACCTCCTACCGCGTCCCCCTCGAAGCGGACGAGGCGGGCTTCCGCCGCTACCGCGCCGTCATTGACGCCCCGGCGGGCACCGACACCCGCCCCCAGAACAACGAGGCCGCCGCCTTCACGCAGGTCGAGGGTCCACCCCTCGTCGCCGTCGTCACCTCGGACCCCGACGAGACCGCGCCGCTCGTCGCCGCGCTCGAAGCCTCCGAGATGCGCGTGGACGTGTTAGCGCCTGGCGAACTCCCACAGAGCCTGCCGGAACTACGCAGTTACGATAGCGTCATCCTCGTCAACGTGCAGGCACCCGACCTGCCCGCCTCCGCGATGGACCTCCTGCCCACCTACGTCCGCGACCTGGGGCATGGCCTCGTCATGGTCGGCGGGCCGGAAAGCTACGGCGCGGGCCAGTGGCTCCGCACCCCCGTCGAGGAGGCGCTTCCTGTAGACATGGAGGTCCAGCCCCGCGACCAGCAGGCCAACATCGCCCTAGTCCTCGCCGTAGACAAAAGCGGCTCGATGGGGCGCTGCCACTGCAACGACCCCAACAACCCCCAGGAACAGCAGAACCGCAACGTGAGCGGCCTTCCCAAAGTGGACATCGCCAAGGATGCCGTCGTCCAGGCGACGGCGGCGCTCGGCCAGATGGATTTCGTAGGCGTCGTCGCCTTCGACTCGGCGGCGCGTCAGGTGCTCGAAACGCAGCGCTTCCCTGGCCTCCCCGCAATGGAGCAGGCCATCGGCCCCATCGAAGCCAACGGGCAGACCAACATCTTCGCGGGCCTCACGGCGGCGGGAGAGAGCTTTGAAGGTGTTGACGCGCGCGTCAAGCACATCATCCTCCTCACCGACGGCTGGAGCCGCGCGGGTGATTTCCAGCAGTTAGCCGACCAATTCGCCGAGCAGGGTATCACCCTGAGCGTCGTCGCGGCGGGCGCTGGCTCCTCCCCCGACCTGGAAGCCCTCGCCCTGGCGGGCGGCGGGCAGTTCTACTCCTCCGTCACGATGGAAGACGTGCCCCAAATCTTCCTCCGCGAGACCGTTCGCATCGCCGGGCGCTACATCATCGAGGAGCCGTTCTACCCCACCCTCATGAGCACCCGCAGCACCATCCTCTCCGGCCTGCCCCTTGACGAGGTGCCGCCCCTCGTCGGCTACAACGGCTCCACGCTCAAGCCCGACGCCAGCGAATTGATGCGAACCTCGCGCGGCGACCCCCTCCTGGCGACGCGCCGCTATGGTCTTGGCCGCACCGTCGCCTGGACGAGCGACCTGTCGGGCCGCTGGGCGGGCGACTGGCTCGGCTGGGACGGCTTCCCCGACTTCGCCGCGCAGATGGTCGCGTGGAGCTTCCCGGAGCCGCAGTCCGGCGACCTCCAACTGCGAACCCGTCAGGAGGGCAGCGCCACCTACCTTGACGTGACCGCTACCGACGAGCAGGGCCGCCCCGTCAACGCGGCGGAGACCCGCGCCAACGTCACCGGGCCGGACGGCGAGAGCACCGAACTCTCCATCCCCCAGGTCGGCGCGGGGCAGTACCGCGTCGAGCTTCCGGCGGACAACATAGGAGCCTACTTCGTCACCGTCCGCCAGCTTGACGAGGAGGGTGAGGTCATCGGCGGCGCGTCGCGCGGCGTCGTCGTCCCCTACTCCCCCGAATACCGCCTGCAACAGGTGGACGAGGCGCTGCTGCAAGAGGTCGCCGCCCGCACCAACGGTGAGGTCCGCACCCTGGACGACCCCACCGCCGTCTTCGAGCACCCACCCCAGCGCGTCACCCGCGCGCAGGACCTCTGGCCCTGGCTTCTCGCCTTTGCCCTGCTCCTCTTCCCCTTCGACGTGGCAGTCCGCCGCGTCATGTTCGGGCGGCGCGAGTGGGAGAGCGCCCGCGCCTGGGTCAGCGCCCGCGCCTCTCGCCGCTCGGCGGCAGTCCCCCACGAGGAGCCTGCGCTTGGCTCCCTCATGGAGGCCAAGCAGCGCGCCACCCGCCGCGACTCCCTCATGGGCGACCCCGCCGATGAAGGCACCTCGGCCATTCCCGGCGTAGCAGCGCGGCCCGCCACCCCAACGCCGCGCCCCGCCACGCCGCCACCCATCGTGCCACAGGCTACGCCCAGCGCCCCGCCCGCGCCCGACACTCCGGCAGCCGACGCGGACGCCGACGAGGGCGACACCCTCTCCCGCCTGCGTCAGGCCAAACGCCGCACCCGCCGCTAGCACCTGTGGCTAACAATACCATTCTTGCGGGGGCGGCCACAAGGGCCGCCCCCGCCCTTCTCGTGTACAAAACCAGTGCAGACAAGGCACCTTTCTTGTGGGGCAGGTTTCAAACCCGCCCACCGCGTGCCTTACAACTGACTTCAAGTGACAGGAGAAGTCGTGGTGCAGCTTGTAAAATAACTAACACCTACATAGCAACTACTTGTCGCTAAACTGGCCGTTTGTCGCTCGCCAGTACTGGCCGTTACTGGCCTATACTGGCCTTCGTGCCATCCACCCCGTTTCTCGCTCCCTCTCCTCCTTCCCCCGACCTTGACACAGCCCTGATGAGCGAACAACAGGGACTAGACAAAAGATAGTAAGTTCCTTTATATTTATAGGAGCCATCCGGCGTAGGTTGCAGACGACCTGCACTGGCGCTAGTTCGTACCCGCTTCAGCAGCAGCTTTCAATAGGTCGGCCAAACCGAAAGCAGGAGCCTACCGGATGCGAATTGCCGTCCTCTTCATTCAAGCCTTGATGGGAGAACACACATGAGAGAAGCAGTACATCGCAAGAGCCGTGTTTGGTTACTTGTCGTTCTGGCCCTGGCGCTCCTGGTCAGCCTTGGTGCTGTCAGCCCCAGCCTTGCCCAGGACAATGAGTCGCTCACCATCTCGCTGTACGACGTACAGACGCGCATGGTGGGCACCGCGACCTTCACACAGATGGACGAAGGCGTGATGATTGAGATGACGGTGAACGGAATGGAACCGGCTCCGGGTGACCGCTCCGTCATGATTCACGAGGTCGGTGTCTGCGCGGCACCTGACTACCTTGACAGTGTAGGCCCACCCGTAACGGTTCTGCCGCCCGCGCAGTTCTATATCAACGGTGGCACCGAGTACAAAATCCTCACCAACGAATTCACCCTTGCCGAGTTGATGGACGCCGACGGTAGCTCGCTGGACATCCACGCGGATGTGCCGCCGACCGCTGGCCCCATCATCATCTGTGGTGCCATCCCGACGGGCACGGGTGCCCCGCCGCCCGCCGCGCCGACCACCCCGCCCGCCGCGCCAACTGCGCCGCCTGCCGCGCCGACTGCGCCACCCGCCGCGCCGCCTGCGCCGCAGCCTAGCACCCCCCCGCCTGTGGCGGGTGCCTGCCCGATAGAGGCGAGAGATGCCCTTGAACAAGGGGCAGGTGCCTTCCTCACCGACGTTAATGGGCGTGCCGTTGGCGCGTCAATCGCCATTGAGACTCCAGACTGTATTGTAGTAATGAGCATTGTCATCGAGGGTATGCAGCCCGTCGCGGGTGACCACCACGCCTCCATCACGCAACAGGGCGCGTGCGTAGCACCGACCTTTGAGAGTGCTGGCGCTGAACGATTCGCCCTGCCTGACATTCCCTTCACTGCCGCGGGCGGTACAGAGGTCGCGGTAATTACCGACCAGTTCCGCGTGGCTGATCTGCTCGACGCGGACGGCAGCGCGCTGGTCCTCCATGCCGGGTCGAGCGGCAGTCCCGGAGAGCGCATCATCTGCGGCACCTTCATCCCGCTTCCTGACTTGCTGGCCCAAATCGGGCTTACGGTGGACGACGTTCTCGAGGAAATCGAGGGCTAGACCTTAACCACCGCCTGATAGTTACAAAAGGCGCTCTCCTTCAGGGGGAGCGCCTTTTTGCTCCCTCTTGCTAATCGCCCCACCTTATTCCTCGCTTCGCCATACCTCTCCCGGTCAGTATACTTCCAAGGAGTAGGCGCACGTCTTGCTTCTATTACTTCATGAACCAGGGAGGCAGCATGGTTGACGGCGCGCGCACCGAGGCGCGTAAGGGGCACCACATTGACATCGTGCCGATGTCGTTCTGCTGCTCCTCTCTTGTAAACGTATCATAGAGCAAGCACTGGCGATGTGTAGGCCCTCATCGTCCAACTTGCAGCATTAAAGCCCGACGCTCGAATTCCTTCACTGCCGTTGCATCGCGACCCTGCGCGGATCAAGCAGTCACTGCAAGGGCGAGAACTCTACTGGTGTGATGGAGAAGATAATCCGGGTCCGGGGACGGTAGCTATCGTTCGGACCAGTTCCGCACGGGTAGCGTCACGCAATCCTTCATCTTTCAATGATTGGCAAATGCTGTTTGCCAATAAGAATCTCTGAGTTCTATCTAAGCTGTCATTGAACTGTGCCAGTTGGTTCTGTGCCCTGCCGTATAGATAAAACTGTAAGCCTGAAATCGCCTGAACAACGACACCGCTGATGGCAGTGACAGTTGCGACGTTCTGATTAGGAAGGAGTAGCAGTAGAATAATAGCTGCTCCGATGAGTGCGGAACCCATATATAGGGTTCTTTTGGCGAGCATAAAGCTAGCTTGTGACTCTTCCAGAGCATTCTCCTGATAACTCTTGAGGATTGTTATTTCTTGTGCCGCGATTCCTTGAACATCTCCAGGGTCCGCTTTAGATAGCTGGTAAATTGCTCTGTCTGCGTCACCCTCAGCAGAGGCACCAAGGAGTTCCAATATTTCTTTTGCTGCGCCTGGATTCTCTTTTGCCTTTTCGTTTACCAATGCTCTGAACTCAGCCTGATTGAGGTGCCCAGCAACCAGTGTCGCGCGCCGACGTACTTCACCATCATGTTCGTAAGCTGTGTAACGTAGCTTTGTTGTTATTTGCCCCAATAGTCGAGGACTTTGGTTTATTAGGGCTTGAAGTGCTGCTACTACAATAGGCGTATTGAAGTTGGCGGAAGGCAATCCGGTATTGCGAATAATAAGAATTTCCATAATGGCTTCAGAAACGGCTTCCCATTGAATCTGATAATTACCCGACCTCAGTTCATCTTGTAAATGGGAACTGACGTCTCCCTTCGGATCTTCCAGGAACTGCACGAGAAGCATAGCTGTAGACTCGTCAATACCACGATGAAGCAGGGTACTGAGTAGGCTGAAGCGCACTTGAGTAGAAGGGTCTTGAACCAACTCTTGAGCAATGTCGAAGGGCATTCGAGGAAGTAGGCCAAGAACTTCCGCTACAGGCGTGCGAACCTGAACGCTCTCATCGCGCGCACCCTTCTCTAATGCACTTACGACTTGAGTCTCTAATGCCTTTGTGTCACTTGTGTAATTAACATCTGGTCGAAGATGCTGTAGAATGCTTCTACGAAGTCCAGAGACAGCAGCCTTCCGCGTCTCGGTATCACTGTCAATTAGTAGCTCCTCAAGGATTGCTACGCCTCTAGTGCCAAACTCCCCAAGCTGCTTAGCTGCCTCAGTACGGGCTTTTGAGGAAGAAGCTTTGGTGATGATTGTCTTCAGTTGTTCGAGCGCAGGGGGGCTCATCTGGGCAAGAAGTTCGACGGCTGTCTTGGAAGTGTCCGGACCACCTTCCAGCGCAACAGGCAAAATGTATTTGATAGCTGGCTCACCGACCGCCTTTAGCAACGCAAGGACTTCCGTATCACGAAGCGATATCGAGTTAGAAACAGCTTTGTATCCCGCGGATCCTAGTGCCTCAATCTCAGTAAATGAGGCTTGGACAACCTGTGGTGCTGGCTGAACCGACTCGATCAAAGGCTCGTCCAAGTGTGGTTCACGCACTGGAAAAAGACTTCTCGCAATGCTTCTCACCTCGTCGTAAGCTGCTTCATCCGCCTTTAGCTGACTAATGTTGAGCGGCATGTTCTACCTCCAATCCGAACCTAGGTGGAAGGTACACGATGCCCATGCAGCGGTCAAGTGAATAGGATCCTAGCATTATCGCCATCCACCTTAGCGGCCACAATTGACCGCCTTCTTAGCATAGCTCGATCCCCAACTGATCCCCGGCATGTCCTCCACGTTCTGTATGTTAGCCACATAATAGACCTTAGCCGTCCTCACGCTAACGTCCTCCCATGCCAGCCGCTACAACGGCAACGCATCGCACAAAGACCGCCCGCAGGCTTGTGCCACGCTTCGCCATGCCTCTCCCGGTCAGTATACTTCCAAGGAGTAGGCGCACGTCTTGCTTCTATTACTTCATGAACCAGGGAGGCAGCATGGTTGACGGCGCGCGCACCGAGGCGCGTAAGGGGCACCACATTGACATCGTGCTCAACGAGGACGTGACGGCGAAAGGCGTTACGACAGGCTTCGAGCGCTACTTCTTCGAGCACGAGGCACTTCCCGACCTACACCTTGACGAGATAGAGACCAGCCTCACCCTCTTTGGCAAGAGGCTGAAAGCGCCGCTCCTCATCTCCAGCATGACCGGGGGAGCCGAACCCGCCCGTGCCATCAACCTGAACCTTGCCGAGGCGGCGGAGCAGATGGGCATTGCGATGGGCGTTGGCTCCCAGCGCGCCGCCATCGAAGCGGGGCACCTCGCTGACACCTATCAGGTGCGGCGCGTCGCGCCCACCCTTCTCCTCTTTGCCAATTTGGGAGCCGTCCAACTGAACTATGGCTATGGCGTGGACGAGGCTCGCCGCGCCGTCGAGATGATAGAGGCCGACGCCCTCTTTCTCCACCTCAACCCTTTGCAGGAGGCGGTGCAGGCCGAGGGCGACCGCGACTGGACGGGTCTGCTCCCCAAAATAGAGACGCTGGCGAGGGCGCTACCCGTGCCCATCGTGGTGAAGGAGGTTGGTAACGGCCTCGGCCCCGCAACGGCCCGCCGCCTGCTGGACGTAGGTGTCAGCGGCATAGACGTGGCCGGGGCGGGCGGCACCAGTTGGAGTGAGGTCGAGGCGCACCGCCAGTCGGACCCGTTCCGCAGGCGCATCGCCCACACCTTCGCCGGGTGGGGCACGCCCACCGCCCTCGCGCTGCAACGGGTGCGGGCCGCCGTGCCTGCCGAGGTGCCTGTCTTCGCCAGTGGCGGTATCCGCGATGGCCTGGACGTGGCGAAGGCGATTGCGCTCGGCGCGACGCTCGTCGGCAGTGCCGCGCCCCTGCTCGGCCCCGCCACGAGCAGCACCAGCGTCATCTACACCAAGTTCCAGAGCTACCTGGAAGAACTCCGCATCGCCATGTTCTGCGTGGGGGCGCGTTCACTATCGCAACTCCGGCAGACACCTTTGCGTAGAGCCGATACATGGGAGGTACTAGAAAAATGAGAGACGATAACCCGATAACCACCCCTGAGCCGAATCTGGTCCACGAACTGGTCGAAACGGCCTCCACCCTGGCTCGCTTGGGCACCACACTGGCCGCGCTGCCCGTCGCCATGCTGCCGCGCCAGCAGCGCGTGCAGGCCCGTCAGATGACGAGCGACCTGCTCCGCTTCGCAGCCGCGATTCCTCGCGCCGTCGGCTCCATGTTCGAGGAAGCTGCCGACGAGTGGCAGGGAGGCGACAAGGCGCGCGAGGACCTTGGCTCGCGCCTGCGCCGCCTGGAACAGGAAGAGCATCGCGCCACGCGCTATGCCGCCATTCAGAATGGCCCGAATGAGGACGACGAGCAGCTTGAAGGCGAGGCGGAGGCCACCGAGGAGGTCGAGGAGGCGATTCAGGAGACGATGGAGATGCCTCCCGTTGGTCCTGATGGATCAGACGACGCGCCCACTTCGTGAGCCACAGCGCCAACCGAGGTGAGAGTACGCAGGACGGCGAAAACAGTAGCCGGGGGTGGAGCGTAGCGCCAGCAAAGCGAGACCCTCGGCGGCGTGGGTAACGCCATTCGCCCGCGATGGCAAGGAATCATAGCTGAGATGAGACGCCAACGATGAACATTCTGATTCTCGGCGCGGGGTATGCGGGTCTCCGGGCCGCGCTCGACCTCGCGGCGGCGACGCGCGACGGCAAGGCGGGCGACTCCACTGTTACCCTGCTCGACCGCAACGACTACCATCAGGTCATCACCTGGCTCCACGAGGTCG
>DASVVH010000417.1:0-8494 GCA_036386615.1 Ardenticatenaceae bacterium | reverse complement strand
GAACATCGAACTGGCTCTGGCTTACGACGCCACCATCGAGGGATGGTCCCGCGCGCTGGACCTGCGCGACAAGGAGACTGAAGGGCACTCGCTACGCGTGACGGAGATGACGGTGGAGTTGGCGCGCACGATGGGGATGAGCGAGGAGGAGATTGTGCAGGTGCGGCGCGGCGCGCTGCTGCACGACATCGGCAAGATGGGTATCCCCGACCGCATTCTGCTGAAGCCGGGGGCGCTGGACGACGAGGAGTGGGAGATTATGCGCCGCCACCCCACCTACGGTTATGAGATGCTTGCACCCATCGCCTTTCTGCGCCCGGCGCTGGATATTCCACACGCGCATCACGAGAAGTGGGACGGCACCGGATACCCGCGCGGGTTACAGGGGGAGCAGATTCCGCTGGCGGCGCGCATCTTCGCGGTGGTGGACGTTTGGGACGCGCTCCGTTCGGACAGGCCCTATCGCCCCGCGTGGGAGAAGGAGAGGGTGCTGGAACACATCCGGCAGGGAGCGGGCAAGCACTTTGATCCACGTATGGTGAGTAGCTTCCTGGAAATGATGGCTCAGGAGCGCTCTTCGTATTCATAAGATGGGCTGTACAAGCGCGGGCGGCAGATTCATGATGGGATGGCGTCGGCCCTCATCCGCAGGAGGTGGTTGGCGATGGCTACGGCTTCCTGGGCGTTGGGCGCGTAGGCATCGGCACCGACGGAGAGCCAGAGTTGGGGCGCGGCGTTGAAGGAGTAGCCCCCTACGAGGATTTGGAGGGTCTGCCCAACGGTGGAGGCGCGCGCCGCGCGCACTACCTGTTGGACGGCGAGCAGGTGGTGGGCCATCGTAGCGGAGAGAGCCAGAAGGTCGGCACGGGATGATTCGACTATCTCGACGATGGCGTAGGTTGGGGTGTTGGCTCCGAGGTAGGTAATCTGCCAGCCATCCAGTTCGAGGAAGGCCGCGACCATGCGGGCACCAAGGTCGTGGAGTTCGCTGCTGACACAGGCCACGACTGCCCGCTGGTTCTTTTGCGCTAACCTCCCGATGCGGGCGTAGAGTTGGGCCATGATGAGTTGCGTCACGGCGGTGCAGTAATGCTCCTGGGCGACAGAAAGACCATCATTCTGCCACAGGAGGCCAATCTGGTCCTGGCAGGGCTGCAAGACGTACTGGTAGAGGGTCTGGATGGGGATGCCGCGCTCGACTGCTTCGGTGATGAGGTGGCTCGCTGCCGGTTGGTCGCCATGCAGCAGGGCATCGAGATAGCGCCGCGCGAGGTCCGCGTGGGTGTGTGTGTCCGCCAGGGGTGGCTGGGTGAGGGGGCGAAGCCCGATTTCAATGTAGTCGTTGATGAGAGGTGCCAGTTCGGCGGGGAGAGCTTGCAGGAGGGTGTCACGAAGCCGGTCAAAATAGGCGAGGAGGCTGGATGGCGGCGTCTCCTGTTGGGCGAGCATCAGTTTGAGCCAGACCATGTACTCGGCGAAGTAGATGGGGCGCTCGGCGGCGATGGACCGACTCAGGAAGAGCAGGGGGTCGTTGTCGCCCGTCAGCCAACCTGTGAGTTCCGATGGTAAGGCTTCGCGGCCACTGGCCTGTTGCGAATGGGCGCGGTAGTCATCCAATGAAGAAAGGGCTTGTTGCGAAAGGTCTTGCATTCAATGCTCCGCCAGATGGCACCTATTAGCTGCCTTGCTGTTTAATTGAGAGGCTGTCCATCGCCTTTATAGCAAGGGACAGGCCGATAGAGGGGCGCTGCTGGCGTGGTGATACCAGCAGCGCCAGTTAAAGTATAAGGCTACCGAGACTACAGGTCTATGTTTTACATCACAAGCGTGTGTCGCCTTTCGTATCCTGTCTCACTTGGACTACAATGCCCCTCCGACAGCAACCGAAGGAACCATGATGCAACGCAATTCCATTCCCAAACTCCTCATACTCCTTGCCCTCCTGCTCGCCCTCTCTGCTCTGCCAGCCAGTGCCCAGCAAGGGGGCGACTACGCCATTCCTAACGGGCGCTTCTTCACGCAGGCGGCGGGCGGCAATGGCGGTTTCAGCGTTCTGGACGACGGGCAGGCCCGCTTCTGGAGCGAGTTCCAGCGCCTAGGCGGCACCCAGACGGTTGGCTACCCCATCTCGCGGCGCTACGTCTACGACGGCTTTGTGACGCAGGCGTTCCAGAAGCTGGTGCTCCAGTGGCGGCCCGAAGTGGGGCAGGCGTGGCCCGTCAACGTCTTTGACGAACTCTCGAAGGCCGGGCGAGATGAGACGCTGCTCGCCAGCCGCCAGACGCCGCGCCCCCTCACCAACTTCGACCCGCCGGGCGCGACTTGGAATCAGGTCGTCGCTAACCGTCAGGCGCTCCTGACTACCAATCCGGCCATCCGCAGCCGCTACTTCAGCGTGGCGGACCCGCTCAACGTCTTCGGCTTGCCCGTCTCGCGGGTGGAGGACATGGGCAACCACTTCGCCGTTCGCACGCAGCGCGCCGTCTTCCAGCAGTGGAAGGAGGCGGTGCCCTGGGCCGCTGCCGGGCAGGTGACGATTGCCAACGGCGGCGACATCGCCAAAGAACTGAATTGGCTGCCTGCCGCCGCGCTTCAGCCGGAATCCGGCCCATCGGCAGGCGGCCCACCGACCAGCCCACCAGCGGCCACAGCCCCCACCTTCTCTCCCATCGGCGTCGAGATTACCCGCAACGGCGTGCGCGGGACCGCGCCCAGAGCGAAGGAGTTGGGTGTCTCCTGGGTTCGCTACAATGGCATCCAGTGGCCTGCTGTCGAGCAGACGCGGGGCAACCGCGATTGGGCCGCCCTGAGCGGTGTCGAGGCGGAGCTTCAGGCGCTGGCGGCACAGGGCCTCACGACTCACGTCATCATCCGGGGCACGCCGGGGTGGGCGCAGAAAGTGGCTGGCGCGCAGTGCGGACCCATCCGCGAGGATGCGCTCGATGACTTCGCCACTTTCATGGGCGAGGTCGTCACGCGGTACAGCCAGCCGCCCTACAACGTCAAATACTGGGAGATTGGGAACGAGCCGGACGTAGACCCCGCCCTCATTGACCCTGAGATGCCCTTTGGCTGCTGGGGCGACCAGAACGACCCGTACTACGGCGGCGGCTACTACGCCACCATGCTCAAGCAGGTCTACCCGGCCATCAAGGCCGCCGACCCCTCGGCTCAGGTCATCGTCGGCGGGCTGCTGCTGGACTGCGACCCCACGAACCCGCCGGAGGGGCAGGATTGCAAGCCCTCCAAGTTCCTTGAGGGGATTCTCCGCAACGGCGGCGGGAGTGTTTTCGACATCGTTGCCTATCACGCCTACCCCTATTGGGACGCGGCGCTCAACGATTGGGACCTGGAGCATCCCAAGTGGAGCCATCGCGGCGGCAGCCTGCTCGGCAAGTTGAGCTTCGTCCGCCAGACGCTAGCCCAATACAGCGTCAGCAAGCCCGTTTTGATGAACGAGGGTGGCCTGCTCTGCTACGCCACCTGTCCCGAACAGGCCCTGCGGGATGCCCAGGCGACGTATGCCGTCCGCATGTACGCGCGCTCGATAGCCTACGGGCTGCTCGGCGCGACGTGGTTCACGCTGGACGGCCCCGGTTGGCGTCAGGGAGGGCTGCTCGACGCTTCGGGCAACCCGCGCCCGGCTTACGAGGCCATCAAGTTTATGACCTCGCTCCTGAACGGGGCCAGCTACGCCCGCCGCGTCTCGGACGACGGGCTGGAAGGCTACTCCTTCCGCAAGGAGAATACGACCTACTGGGTCTACTGGACGAACGATGGTTCCACTCGCTCGATTCCGGCCCCCGCCGGAACGGAGGCCGTCTACTCCAGGATGGGCCAGCCGCTCACGGCTGGGACGACTCTCTCAGTCGGTGGCGAACCCATCTACGTCCAGGTCGCCGGGCAGTAGAAGGAACCTGACGAGTCAGAAGGCACGGGTGGAAGGTCGCCCGTGCCTCTGACCTTGCCTCCTCCCATTACAAACCGCGCTCCGTTGGCTTCTCATACCAATTGAACATAGAGGTGGCATAAAGTGGGGGTCAGAGAGGACATGAACTCCCCGGAGGGGAGTGGCGAAAGCATACGGGGTCCCCAAGCGGTGCTCAGACCGCTTGGGGTGAATAGCCGGGGGTGGAGCGGAGCGCAACCCTTGGCGGCACCCCAACCACTTTGCGCCACTTTTACAATGGTTTGGTATTAGATAGTCTCTTTCAGGAACGGCCCTCGACTGTGCAACGCTCAAGGAGAAGCGAGTGATTCTGATTGTTCCCTATGACGAGCAGTGGCCCTCCGAGTTCGCCCGCCTCGCCGGACTGCTCCGGCAGGCGCTGGGAGCGCTTGCCGTGAGCGTTGACCACATCGGCTCGACCGCCGTTCCCCGTTTGGCCGCTAAAGATGTGATTGATATTCAGGTAACTGTTCACGAGTTGTCTCCCGCTATCGAAGCGGCGCTGGCGACTATCGGATATACGCGGTGGCCCGACATTACCGGAGACCATCACCCTCCGGCCTGGTCGGGACCGGATGAAGAGTGGGCGAAACAGTTCTACCGCCCGCCTGCTGGCGAGCGGCCCACGAACCTGCATGTGCGCGTCGAAGGGCGCGCGAACCAGCGCTACGCGCTGCTCTTTCGTGACTACCTGCGGACGCACCCTGGCGCGGCGGGCGCGTATGCCCTCATCAAGCAGCAACTCGCGCGCTACCACCCCGACGATTGGGACGCCTACTACGACATCAAAGACCCGGCCTGCGACCTCATCTGGAGCGGAGCGGAGGAGTGGGCGCAGCGGACCAACTGGCAGCCCACCGAAGCCGCGCACTCTGCGGCCTAGTTGTTACCATGTCCATTCTTGAGCTTCCAGCGCCGCCTGCCGACTACCGCCTGCCTTACGGCCCCGACGCGCTTCACTTCGGCGACCTGCGCCTGCCCGTTGGCCCCGGCCCACACCCCGTCGCCATCGCTATTCACGGCGGCTTCTGGCGGGCGCGGTATGATTTGGAGCACCTCGGCCACCTCTGCGCGGCGTTGACCGGGGAAGGCATCGCCACCTGGAGCGTCGAGTATAGGCGCATTGGCAACGCGGGAGGCGGCTGGCCCAACACCTTCCTGGACGTGGCCCGCGCCGCCGACGCCCTGCGCGACCTCGCCGCCTCGCACCCCCTGGACCTGAGCCGCGTTATCGCCTTCGGCCACTCGGCGGGAGGGCACCTCGCGCTCTGGCTGGCGGCCCGCCACCGCATCCCTCCAGGCGACCCGCTCCACACGCCCGACCCCTTGCCCCTGCACGGCGTCCTCTCGCTGGCGGGCGTCGCCGACCTGCGCCGCGCCTGGGAACTGAACCTGAGCAGTGGCGCTGCCAAGGAGTTACTTGGGGGCAGCCCCACCGACTACCCGCAGCGCTACGCTACCGCCTCGCCCATCGAACTGTTGCCGCTTGGCGTGCGCCAGCACCTCGTTCATGGCGCGGAGGATGACATCGTTCCCCCCGAAATCAGCCAGCGCTACCACGACATCGCCCGCGCCTCCGGCGACGATGTGACCCTCACAGCCCTTCCCCATACAGGCCACTTCGAGCCGATTGACCCCCACTCCCCAGCCTGGCCTTTTGTTCTCGCAGCCGCCCAAGCCCTTCTATCGGCACCAGATTCTGCTTCCCCTAGATCAGCACAACAGAGTGCCCGTAGCTAAACCTGATCATCAGCGCTCCGTCCTCACGACGCCGTGCCTGTCCCTACTCACGACGCCGCATCTATCAATACCGTAGAGACTCGTGTATAATGTTGTCAACGCCGAATGGGATAGGTTAGATGACAGAGGGTAGGGATAGATTATGAGCACTGTCAATCTAAGTACGGACACAATGACCGAGATCGAACCCAAAGAACGAACTGCTCAAGAGCGCGAACAGAAGATTGCTGCTTATGAAGCGATGTTCGGGATGAGTTCGGAGCAGTTCTTACAAGAGGTAGAGGAGGGAAGGCGGCCCGATTCCTTCGAGGCTATGGATTGGGCTAGCTTGCTCCGTTACAGATAAGGGGGCCGCGCCTGATGGCCTCCTTTCGCAATATTAACGAGTACTATACCTATCTCTTCATCCTCATTACGCAGAGTGGTCACGCTTCAGGCAGTCCCCCTCTACTATTGGACAAGAAGAACCCAAGAGACCTCCATCAAGGGCGAATCAGTGCAGATGCCATACGCTTCAAAGATGGGGCAAGGCTTCGCTTCTACGAGGAACTGGAATTTGATGGACAGGGTGCGGTGGCAAGAGCTGAATACTCGATTGGCTATTATCTGCCAGCGAATAACAGCCCTCTATTCCGTTATGACCGCGACCCCCAGAATGTCAGGCCAGTTGTCCATGAGGAATGCCATCTGCACATAGATAGTGTACAGGCAAGAGGTTAAGACCTTCGCTTCAAGACCCACTCCACCAGCTTTGAAGAGGTCTTTGACTTCCTCATTGCCATGTTCTACGAAGATCGGTGAGAGCCAGGCAACTAAACGCCCCACTCCTTTAAGACAGGAAGCGGGGGCGTTTGTTACTCTTTCCTCACACGGGCCACTTCGAGCCGATTCACCCGCGCTTCCACGCCTGGCCTTTTGTTCTCGCAGCCGCCCAAGCCCTTCTATCCGGCACCTGATTCTGGTTTCCCTATATCAGTACAATCACTCGACTTATAATGTATCTAGCAGCTATATAGCAGCTAGTTATCACTATACTGGCCTTTTTCGCTCGCCAGTACTGGCCGTTACTGGCCAATACTGGTCTGTCGTTTCGGCTGCGCTCTCTGACGGAACAGAAAGAAGGGTAGCCGAGCGCTACCCTTCCTCTTGCTTACCCTTTTGCCCGCTAGTGTGCGAACTCCGGCGTGGCGGTCTGCGGCTCCTCAAACGTTGCCTCTGAAGCGATGCCACCCGGCAGCCTCAACCAACTCGCAATCATGCCGACGAACAGGACCAGTGCGGTAATCGTCAGTTCCATCTTCGTTCTCCTCTGAATGGTGTGAGATACACAGAATAGATTAGGATTGGTAGGCAATCTCGCCGTGCTGGGACGAGTCCAGCCCGCGCCGCTCTTCTTCCGGTGAGACACGCAGCCCCATCACCACGTCTACGAGCTTCAACAGCCCCCATGTCATTCCCGCCGAATAGACAGCCACCACCGCGACGGCCAGGAACTGCACGCCCAGCAGGCCGGGGTTGCCCGCCAGCAGGCCATCCGCGCCAGCCGAATTGACGGCGGTCGTGGCGAAAATGCCGGTGGCGAGCGCGCCCACGATGCCGCCGACGCCGTGTACCCCGAAGACATCCAAGGCATCGTCTACGTGCTGCCGCACGATGAACTCTACCACGACGAAGCAGATGAGGCCCGCCAGGAACCCGATGATGAGGGCCGCCATCGGCGTGACGAACCCGGCGGCAGGCGTAATGCCCACCAGCCCGGCCACCGCGCCCGCCGTCGCACCGAGCACGCTTGGCCGCTCGTGGCGTATCCAACTGGCCGTCATCCAGGTCAGCGCGGCCATTGCCGCAGCCGTGTTGGTGGTAACGAAGGCACTCACAGCCAGGGCACCCGAACCGAGCGCGCTCCCCGCGTTAAAGCCGAACCAGCCGAACCACAGCAGCCCCGTGCCGAGCACGGTCAGCGTGGCGTTGTGGGGGTCCATCGGCTCCTTGCCCCTGCCCAATCGCTGGCCCAGAACGAGCGCACAGACGAGCGCCGAGACGCCGGAGGTGATGTGGACCACCGTGCCGCCCGCGAAATCGAGCGCGCCCAGCCCGCGCAGCCAGCCACCATCCGCCCAGACCCAGTGCGCCACCGGGTCGTAGACCAGCGTCGCCCACAGCAGGGAGAAGATGGCGAAGGACTTGAAGCGCTTGCGCTCCGCGAAGGCACCTGAAATGAGCGCGGGCGTGATGATGGCAAACATCATCTGGTAGGCCATGAAAGCCTGATGAGGAATCGTGGCCGCGTAGGTCGGGTTCGGCTCCAGGCCGACGCCGTTCAGGCCCACCCAGTCCAGGTTCCCGATGATGCCGCCAACGTCCGGCCCGAAGGCGAGGCTGTAGCCCCACAAAATCCACTGCACGCTGATGAGGGCCAGCATGAAAAAGCTGTGCATCAGGGTGGAGAGCACGTTTTTCTGACGCACCAGCCCGCCGTAGAAGAAGGCGAGGCCGGGGGTCATCAGCATGACCAGCGCGGCTGACATCAAGACCCAGGCGGTATCTGCTCCGTTAATGGCATCCATACATTGATTCTCCGGGAGGGATTCGATGCCTGCTTCCATGTTGCAGACACAGCGGAATCACCCGGCAGTAGCAATGCGCCGCTACACTGCGGGTGATTGAGGTCAGTATACGAGCAGCCAGGGAGAAGCTCTACAGGTGAGGTTTACGAACTTTGTTGCAGCCCCTTGTGCAACCTGCACAAAGCAGCGAGGGCCAAACGGGTAAGCATGGGGGAGATGAGACAGTGGGGTGCGGCTG
>DASVVH010000416.1:0-2181 GCA_036386615.1 Ardenticatenaceae bacterium | reverse complement strand
CGTGACGCAGTGGCCGGGTCTCGGCGGCGTCTGGTCCCTGGAGGAGCGCGCCGCCAGCCTGAAAGGCAAGGCCTACCACCTCGTGCCGCTGCGGCTCGACACCGCCAGCGGGACGGCAGCCACGGCCCTTGTGACCCTGGCTGCCCGCCACGGCCTAGAGTTGCGCCAGAAGATTACCGCCGTGGCCTCGTGGGGCGGATACACCATTGCGGCCTACGTCGCACGGGCTGCCGGCTTCCCCCTGGCGGGCGCGCCGCCTGAACATTTCAAGGTCACCGCTGGACGCGGGGCCGCACGTGGGCCTGTACGACATCCTACGAGTGGGCACCTGCGAGAACCTGGGCGACGGACGGACGCCCGCCGAGCGGGCCGAGGCGACCCTGGCGATGTTCCTCGGGCCCCTTTATGGGACGCTGTGCGAGCAGGGCTTTCTGGACGTGCCCAGCACCCTCTACACGCGCGACCAGCGGGTCTACCGCCTCTGCGCCGCGATCCCGCGCGGTGGCGCGAGCGGCGCGTACGCGTCTTTGAACGGGGCCGCTACGTGCGCGACCTGTGCATCGTGTGCGCCGAGCAGGTGCCGGAGGCCGACCACCTGCTCACCCTCTTCCTGGGACTCATCAGCGACGAGGCGGGCGTGCTGGGGGTGGTAAGGGCTTACAATGTCTTCCCACCACACTCGGATGGACCTGAGCGCGAGACGGTACCTGCCGTCTGGGCTCCACGCTCAGCGTAGGCCTGGAGCAACTGGTGGCAGCACGGTCAGTGCTAGCCAACGAGCCTGCGTGACGAGCGACAAATACCTGCCGCCGGGTGGCAGGCATCTGTTACTTCTGAATGCATCAGTAACCTTCCGCCTTGTCCAACTGGTTGCCCAGTGGCGCGCCCGCGCGGTCATAGCCAATCATTGCCGTCTAAAATTTACCCTCGTGAATGTTTCGCCATCGAGCGGTATCACAAACCGCTGATCCAGGAACTCCACGATGTACTCTCCAGGCTCCTGAGCATAAATCTCGAAGCCGCCGGAACCAAACTCTGATTTGGAGCCACTCATAACGCTTTCTTGATTCCCGGATGGACGTGTAATCGAGACTGTTTGTCCTGAGATACCGATATCGCCCACAAGTAATGGCAGTCCCTCTCCCTGAGTAACATCCAGCGCCCAAACATCAGGGCTGGAAGTGGGGGAAGTTGCGCCTGCAGTTGGATCGGAGACAGAAACTTCTTGCCTGGGTTGGATTAATATGGCGTTGGAGGTTGCCTCGCGAATCCATCCCTCTGTGCCCCCCCCTTTGAACCTTCCACCAATACCCGTCATGCGAACAAGCTACTCCATCGACAATGGTTAAGACGGTTCCGCCCGTGACCGTTCCTATGACATTTGCACCAGAAGATTCTGGTACGTTTGGTAAGGAGCGAACATTCACCTCCTCCGCAATAACAAGCACATCCATCCCACCCCTGAGCTGAGTAGGCCTTGCTGAACTACATGACGGAACAGAGATTTCTAGTCCTGATATTTCTATTATGTCCCCTTCCTTTATGTCAACAGTTATAGTGTTGCCGGAAAGGTTAAGAGTGATCTCCGTCAGGCCATCAACCACTATGGTCACCTGCTCATTCCCGCGTATCTCATAAGCCGTGTCTATACCTTTTGAATGATCGCGCAAAACAAGGATGAACGCTTCCTCGTTTCTACTGTCAAGAGGAATTTGGGTTCCGAGTTCGAAAGTTCCTATTGGCGTGACAATACCGAACGCGGCCTCTATTGAGACACCTTGAGAGCCCACCACAAGCTTAACGGGCGAGAAAGGGGGTTGATATGCAATATAGCTTTCGATCTGCGTCAGCAGCTCACCTGCATCGCTGCCTACATCCTGCGACTCATCGGACGTGGGTGAGCTCGGTTGAATCGTCGTACTGGTTTCAGGTTGAGCCGTTTGGCCGCAACCGACAAGGACAACCAAAACAAGCAGAAAGGTGGCAACGCGTAGCAAGAGAACCTCCTTAGATATCATAGTTGTACCTACTGGCAGTAAGGTAGCCGCACTGGGCGACCTGCGGAATATGCAGGAGATAATGTAGGCAATGAGGGAGCGGCGATGGTGTGACGCCTGGAGTTCGGGCAAACCATCGAAGCAGCGGCAAGGGAGCTGATCCTCGACGGTCTGCTTAGAGACG
>DASVVH010000415.1:0-14207 GCA_036386615.1 Ardenticatenaceae bacterium | reverse complement strand
AACCGTAACCGTCACTGGATTCACGCCCGCACCGTCTCCGAAGCGACGCTCTTCATGCTTCGCGCGCTCCGCTTCGAGCGGGAGCATGGGTTCGAGCACCCCAAATGGGCCGAGGCGGTACGCTCGAACCTGAACGTGGCGCTCCGCAACCAGCGCGACGATGGCAACTTCGGCGGCTACTACCACTCGGAGACGGGCGAGGTCGTGGAGTGGGAGGGCGCGGGCGGGCTGCTCTGGACGGGCACGCTGCTGGAAGCCGCCGATTTTTTCGACGAGCAAGAATATGACCGACCAGCCCGGCGGGCGGGCGACTACTACAGCCGCTTTATCCTCGACGAGTTCATCTACGGCGCGCCGGAGGACGTTCACCTCGCCCCAACCTCGGAGGACGGGTATAACGCCGTTGTCGCCTATGTGCGCCTATACGAGGCGGACCGTGACGAACGGTGGCTCGACCTCGCCCGCCGCGCGGCAGACTGGACGATGACCTTCCGCTGGACCTACAACATCGCCTTCCCGCCGCGTACGCTGCTGGCGCAGTACGATTTTCGCTCGCGGGGGGCGGACCAGGCGTCGCCCTCCAACCAGCACCTGCACAACTACGGCCTGTTCTGCGTGCCGGAGATGCTGCGACTGTGGCGCTACACGGGCGACGAGTATTACCTGGACCGCACGCGGGACAACCTGGCCTGCTTCCTTCAGTTTATCGCCCGCGAGGATGGCGACTTCAACGCCTACAAGGGGATGGTGACGGAGCGGTTCTACAACACGCGCTGCTTCCAGCCAAAGGGGATGATGCTGACGCTCTCGCACGCCTGGTGCGTCGGCGTGATGCTCTACGCGGCCCAGGAAGCGCTGCCCTACCAGGCGGATTTGCGCCTCCCAACAGTGAGCAGACCAGTAGAGGCCAGTAACGGCCAGTATAAAACCGAGACTGGCCTGCCAAAAGGCCAGTGTTGATGATAGATAGCTAGAATTTAGCCACTCATATAAGTAACAGATTGCGAGAAGTGGGCATGGCACTACTCTGAGTAGGATACCTGTCAGCCGTCCGTCCACCGTCCTTCGTCCACCAGGAACCGTTCGATGCCGAAGATTACGTTCATTGGCGCAGGGAGTATCACCTTCACGCGCAACCTGACCAGCGACATTCTGCTGACGCCCGCCCTGCAAGAGAGTACCATCACGCTCATGGACGTTGATGAGACGCGGCTGCAATGGGCGAGGAACCTCGTGCAGTCCATGATTGACCGTCGCGGGCTGAAGGCCAGGGTGGAGGCGACGACGGACCGCCGCGCGGCTATCAAGGGCGCGGATTACGTGGTGACGACCTTTCAGGTGGGCGGGCTGTCGGCCTACCAGTACGACATCGAGATTCCCGAACGGTACGGCGTCGAGCAGTGCGTGGGCGACACACTGAATCCGGGTGGCATCTTCCGCGCGCTTCGCTCCATTCCCCTCCTGCTGGACATCTGCCGGGAGATGGACGAGTTGGCCCCGAACGCTCTGCTGCTCAACAACGTGAACCCAATGGTCCCGTGTTGTTGGGCCATAGACCGGGCCATTGGCCGCCCTTTCGTCGGCCTCTGTCACAGCGCACAGGGCACGACCCGGCTCATGGCGCGCTGGTCGGGTGTTCCGTATAGCGAAGTCACCTACCTCGTCGCGGGTATCAACCACCTCGCCTTCGTGTTGGAGTTCAAGCGCGGCAAGGACGACCTCTATCCCCGCTTCCGCGAAGCGGCGCACGAGGAGGAGTTCTACGGGCGGGAGCCGTTACGCATTCAGATGATGGATCACCTGGGCTACTTCGTGACGGAATCGAGCGGCCATCTCAGCGAGTACGTCCCCTACTTCCGCAAGAACACGCGGATGGTGAACGAGGAGCTTGCGCCACAGTTCAAGTTCGAGGGCGTTGGTGCCTTCGACCAGGGGCGGACGGGCGGCTACCTGCGCTGGAGTCTTGAGCGGCGCGATGCCTACCAGCAGGAGTACGAGGCGTACATCTCCGGCGAGAGAGAGGACGCGACGGAGCGCACGCCTGAATACGCCTCGGCCATCATGGAGGCGATGGAGACGAATCAGCCCATTACCATCAACGGCAACGTCCCCAATCGGGGTGCGATTACCAACCTGCCCGCCGACTGCTGCGTTGAGGTGCCCTGTGTGGTGGATGGGAATGGCGTGCAGCGCACCATCGTGGGCGACCTGCCCCGCCAACTGGCGGCACTGATTCGCACCAATGTGAATGTTCAGGACCTGACCGTTGAGGCGGCGCTGACGCTTGACCGCGCTGCCGTCTACCATGCTGTCTCGCTGGACCCGCTCACGGCTGCCGTCCTGACCCTGCCGCAGATTCACGCGATGGTGGATGAGATGCTGGAGGCACAAGCTCGGTGGCTTCCATCCTTTATAAATCGCCGACGTAGTTTCGCACGCGCTACCGCATAGTCATTCCGCGCCTGGGGTTCAAACGCCAGGCTGAAAGCTCAAGTCGGCTCAAGCCGACTATCCTGACTACAAGGTCGTAGCTTACAACTGAAGGAACTCGCTTCTCCGCATACTTAGTCTCTATCCGTAAAATGATTGAACCCTCTGCAATCGCCTGTATGAGTGTAACATCCTGGGTGGATGCCCTTAAGGTCGCTTCGCAGATTCACTGCGTTCAGCATGACAAGGGGAGGTGGCTCGCTTGCTATCGCCTTCAACACCTGCGTGACAGAGCCACCACTATTTTACGGATAGACACTTATTGCAGGGGACCAGACCTTCCGTTATCCCGTATCTCGTATTCCGTATCCTGAATCATGCCCGACAAACTCAACGTCATCCTCATCCAACTCGACTCGCTGAACCGCCATTTTCTGACCTGCTACGGCAACGACTGGGTTCAGGCACCGAACCTGGCTGCCTTTGCGCGAAAGGCTGCAATCTTTGACAACCACTTCACGGGTTCGCTGCCCTGCATGCCTGCGCGCCGCGAGATTTGGGCGGGCACACAGGAGTTCTGGTGGCGCGGCTGGGGGCCGCTGGAACCCTGGGACCAGCCCATCGCCTACCTCGCGCGGCAGGCGGAAAATCCTATCACAACCCATTTGGTGACAGACCACTATCACTTCTTCGAGTGGGGCAGCCACAATTATAACTACGACTTTCACGGCTACGACTACATCCGGGGCCACGAGTACGACAATTGGCGCTCGGACCCGATTCGCACCATACCCGATTGGGCGACCAAAATGGTGGAGCGGCGTACCGACGAGGTGCTGCTTTATATCCGCAATGTGCAGGATTTCGAGCGCGAAGAGGATTTCTTCGCGCCGAAGGTGATGCAGACGACCGCCGAGTGGCTGGACCGCAACCACGCGCAGGAGCAGTTCTACCTGCACGTAGACAGCTTCGACGTTCACGAGCCGTTCCACGTACCGGAGCCGTACCGTTCACTCTATACGGACTCCGACTACCGCGAGCACAACCCCTGGCCTGCCTACGGACGCGTTGACGAGGGGCCGACGGCGCTCACGCCTGACGAGGTGGCGTGGGTGCGGGCGCAGTTCGCGGGCAAGCTGACGATGGTGGACCGCTGGCTGGGGCGCGTTTTCGAGCGGCTGGACCGCTACGACCTGTGGGAGCGTACCTGTGTCATCGTCACCACCGATCACGGGCACTATCTGGGCGATCACGGCTGGATGGGCAAGCCCAACGCGCCGCTCTATCACACGCTCTGCCATATCCCGCTTCTGGTCTGGCATCCGGGCGGCGCTCACAATGGCGGGCGTGTCTCAGCGATGACACAGACGATTGACCTCTACGCGACGGTCGTTGAACTTCTTGGAGGCTCACCGCCGAGAACCGAAAACGTCCACAGCCGCAGTTTCGCCCCGGTCATTTTGGGGCAGACCGACACGCACCGGGACTCCGCTCTCTACGCCTACTACAACCAGCGTATCGGCCTCACGTCCGGCGAGTGGACGCTCCTGCGCTACCACGACCCCGATGCCGCACCGCCGCTCATCTACACGCAGCAGATAGAGCAGACCGCCGGAAATGGCTACGACCTGCGAGAGCGCCGCCGCCTGGAATTTGAAGACCTTGAGCCGGGCCGCTTCATCCCCGGTATCCAGACGCCAGTCTGGCGTCGCCAACTCAGATACGATACCGGTCGCCACCAATCCGGGACGCGCGACGATCTGCTCTTCCATAACTTATCCGACCCTGAGCAGACCCATAATCTTGCAGCCGAGCGCCCGGACGTGGTGCAGGCAATGGTAGCGAAGCTCCGCGCTCACGCTCAGGCTGTGCAGGCTCCCGAAGAACAGTTCAAGCGACTGCGTTTATGAAGTAGGAGTTACGCAGTTGAGGGCCGAGGTAACGACCAATGGCTGAAAACCGCCTACCACTACGAGTTGAAAGGGAGCGCTCTACCGTGTCAGCGACACGGAGCAACGGAGCGGGCACCGCCCAAAGGGCACCCGCCTCGCTCCCGGCTTCTTCCAACTACGTAACTGTACGAGTAGACAAGGTTAACATACAGCTTCAGCCAAGTTATCAAGGACGCAAAGCGTGTTAACGCCTCAAGGATGAACCTTGCTGGGTGGATCCTTCACTTCGTTCAGGATGACAAGTAAGGAGCTAGACCCTACTTGATGTATGCCTGGGCAAAGACCAATGTATGTGAACCTCGTGAAACAGTACACGTAACTTCTATGAAGATTAACGCTCCTGTAAATCCTTCGCGTTCCCGCGCCACGACCGCAAAGCCGTTAGCAATCGTCGGTCGTCAATCGTCGGTCGTCGTCTCCTGAACCATGCGAATTCTCTACGTTGACGTGGACAGCCTGCGGCCCGACCACCTGGGCTGCTACGGCTATCACCGCGACACCAGCCCAAACATAGATGCCCTCGCGCGGCAGGGCGTCCGGTTCGAGAACTGCTACGTTTCGGACGCGCCGTGCCTGCCGTCGCGCACGGCGCTCTTTAGCGGGCGCAACGGCTTCCACACGGGCGTCGTCAATCATGGTGGCAGTGCCGCGCAACCGTTCATCGAGGGGCCGACGCGCGGATTCAACGACCGCTTCAGCCAATCCGTGTGGATGCGCGTGATGCGCGAGGCGGGGTTTCGCACCGCGACGGTTAGCTCCTTCGCGGAGCGCCACTCGGCGTGGCACTGGTGCGCGGGCTTCAGCGAGATTCTGAACCCCGGCAAGTACGGACACGAGCGCGCCCATCAGGTGAACGCCATCGCGCTGGACTGGCTGGAGCGGAACGGGCGCGAGGATAACTGGTTCCTCCACGTCAACTACTGGGATCCGCACACGCCGTACCGCACGCCTGCCGAGTACGGCAACCCGTTCGAGGGCGAGCCGCTTCCCGAATGGCTGACGGAGGAGGTGCGGCGGCGAAGCTGGGAGAGCTATGGACCGCACAGCGCACAGGAGCCGCAGGGCTTCCACCAGCAGTTTGAACGCGAGAAATACCCCCGCATGCCCGCGCAACTAGACTCGATGTCAGCCGTGAGGGAGTGGCTGGACGGCTACGACACGGGTATTCGGTACATGGATGAGCACCTGGGCCAGCTACTCAACACTTTGTCTGACCTGGGCGTGCTGGACGAGACCGCCGTTATCGTCAGCGCCGATCACGGGGAGGCGCAGGGCGAACTGAACGTCTGGGGCGACCACCACTACGCGGACCATATTACCTGCCGTGTCCCCCTGGTCGTTCGCTGGCCCGGCCTCGGCTCAGAGGGGCGGGTGGAGCGGGCGCTGCACTATCAATACGATTGGGCCGCTACGGTTATTGAGTTGGTTGGCGGCACTGTTCCTGCCGATTGGGACGGCCAATCGTCTGCCTCCGCCTTCCGGGCGGGGCGCGACGAAGGGAGACCTTATCTTGTCACGAGCCAGAATGCCTGGACCTGCCAGCGCGGCGTGCGGTTCGACAACTATATCTGCATTCGCACCTACCACGATGGCTATCGGCCTATCCCGCCGACCATGCTCTTCGATTTAGACAAGGATTCACACGAGGAGCACAATATAGCCGTCGAGCACCCGGAGGTCGTGGAGCGGGCGATGGGGATGCTGGCCGAATGGCACCGCGAGGTTGCCGTGAGCAGCCAGTACGACGTAGACCCGATGATGACGGTCCTCCGAGAGGGAGGTCCGTTTCAGGTGCGCGGCCACCTGCCCGCCTACCTGGAACGGCTTCGCGCGACGGGCCGGAGCCACCACGCCGAAACACTTACTGCCCTTCACGCCACAGAGGCGAAGGGCTGACCAAAAAGGAACTACAGAGAATGAATATTGCGCCCGGTGTCGCATTCACTACTCCAAACGTCGAGACGCGGCCCGTCCGCGCTGTCGTGATTGGCTGCGGCTCGATGGCCCGCCACCATATCAAGCACGGGCTGCTGGCCTCGACGGAGACGCAGATTGCCGTCGTCTGCGAGCCGTCGCCCGCCTCCTACGAGTGGGTGGTCAAGCTGTTCGAGGAGCGCGGCGAGGAAGCCCCGCCCAACGAGCCGGACCTGGCAAAGCTGCTGACGCAGTACGCGGGGCAACTGGACGCGGCGTTCATCGTCACGCCTCACGCTTTCCACCACCATCAGACGAAGCTCTGCCTGGAGGCGGGGCTGGATGTCCTGCTGGAAAAGCCGATGGTGATGAGCGCGACGGAGGCCGAAGACCTCATCGAGACGCGTGACCGCACGGGCAAGGCGCTCGTGGTCGCTTTCAACGGCAGCCTGTCGCCGCAGCTTCGGGCTGTCGTAGGCGTGCTGCGCTCCGGCGAGTTGGGGCCTATCCTGAGCATCAGCGCGACGGTGTGGCAAAACTGGAGCGAAATCACGGATGGCACGTGGCGTCAGATGCCCGCGCTCTCCGGCGGCGGCTTCCTCTTCGACACGGGCGCGCACATGCTCAACACCGTCGCGGACCTCGCGGGCGAGGACTTCGTGGAGGTCGCGGCGTGGTTGAGCAACCGGGGCCAGCCCGTCGAGACGCTGGGCGTGGTCATCGCGCGGCTCGCCTCCGGCGCGCTGGTGACGCTGCATGGCTGCGGTGAGACGATTCCCTCCTGCACATCGGATGTGCTGGTCTTTTGCACGGAGGGTATCATCCGCACGGGCGTGTGGGGGCGAGAGGTCGGCATCCAGCGGCGAGACGAGAGTTCCTTCACGCCGCTGGACGCGCCGCCCGCGCCGAAGAGCGTCTGGGAACAGTTCCTGGCGGTGCGAGGCGGGCGGATAGTGAACCCGTCGCCGCCGGAAGTGGGCCTTCGCATGGCGCGGCTGTGGGACGCGATTCAAGCATCGGCGGCGCAGGGCGGCGCACCCGTGAAGTGCGGCTAGAGAGGATGCCAGGTTCGCCACGACTCGCTGAATGACGTTGACTCCATACAACCAGTGATATTCAACAAGGGAAGATACTATGTCTGATTTACCGCGTGTGACGGTCTGGAATGAGTTCCGGCACGAGAAGAAGGACCAGAAGGTTATCGAGATTTACCCCGATGGGATGCACGAGGCGATTGCCCGCCCACTGCGCGGCGAGGGATTCGCGGTGCGGACGGCGACGCTGGACGAGCCGGAGCATGGCCTGACGGAGGAGGTGCTGGCGGAGACGGATGTGCTTCTGTGGTGGGGGCACATGGCCCACAAGGAGGTGTCGGACGAGGTGGTGGAGCGGGTGCAGAAGCGGGTGCTGGAAGGGATGGGCCTCATCGTGCTGCACTCGGCGCACGTCTCGAAGATTTTCATGCGGCTGATGGGCACGGGCTGCATGCTGCGCTGGCGCGAGGCTGGCGAGCGCGAGCGGTTGTGGGTGGTCGCGCCCGGACATCCCATTGCGGAGGGCATCGGGGAGTATTTCGAGATTCCGCACGAGGAGATGTACGGGGAGTTCTTCGATATTCCCGCGCCGGACGCGCTGGTCTTCGTGAGTTGGTTTCAGGGCGGCGAGGTCTTCCGTAGCGGCTGCTGCTTCGAGCGCGGGCAGGGCAAGATTTTTTACTTCCGCCCCGGCCACGAGACGCACCCGACGTATCACCAGCCGGAGGTGCAGCGCGTCATCAGTAACGCGGTGCGGTGGGCCGCGCCGACGAGCCGCCCGCTGTTTGAGTCGGGCAAGCGGGCAGTGCCGTTGGAGACGATTGGGTAGACGGTGGATGGTGGACGGTGGACGGTAACGGCAACGGATTACGGCGTAACGCAAGGGCGCAAAGACGCAAAGACGCAGAGAGACTTGTTACGGGTACGGGATGCACCCGTGATTAGGACTGCTCTGCTGAAGGATTGAGGAAGATACACAAGGGTTTCGATGATGATTGATGTAGCCGACGCGCGGAGGCAGCTTCAGGAGGCGGGGCGCTACATGATTGAGCACGCGCTGACGTGGGGCAACGCGGGCAATATCAGCGCCCGCGTCTCGGAGGAGCGCTGCCTCATCACGGCGAGTGGCACGCGCCTGGGCGAACTGGCTGACGATGACCTCGTAGAGTTCTCCCTTTCAGGAGAATCAGCTCCCGCGTCCAGGCGCAAGCCGTCGAAAGAGGTGCCGATGCACCGAGCCATCTACGAGGCGCGACCCGACATTCACGCGGTGCTACACGGCGCACCGTTCTACAGCACGCTTGTCGCCTGCTCGGAGATAGATGTTCCTGCGGACTGGTTCGTGGAGGCGATGTACTATCTGGAGCGGGTGGCCCGCGTGCCGTACCATCATCCCGGCTCGGAGGCATTGGGCGAGGCGGTGGGCAGGCAGGCGAGGGAGGCCAACGTGCTCCTCCTCGACAATCACGGGGTGCTGGTCTACGACACGAGTGTGCAGGAGGCGCTGATGGCGCTGCACACGCTGGAACTGACGTGCCAGATGGCGGTGACGGCGCGGGCGGCGAATCTGCCCATCAAGCCGCTCACTCAGGATGCGGTTCGGGATTTCCTTCACCATTCTGGCTACCGCCCTAGAAGGGAGTGGCCTTGAGGAACGGGGCTATGCGGGTGTACGTGGAGACTTCTGTCAGCACCTAGTGGTTTGGCGCATCGAACGGTATAATCAGGTGAATGCAAGTCCGAGTTTGCTGTAGGCCACCGAGGGTTGCGCTCCGCTCCACCCCCGGCTACGAGTTTCGTCACTCCCCTCCGGGGAGTTCATGTCCAGGCGGGTAGCCCCGTTTTCATGCCACGTCTACCCTCTCAGTTGATGTAAACTCTCTTACAAGAGGTCGAGATGAGCAATCAAGACCAAGCTGCCATTAGAGGACAAGCGGAAGAGATAGACGAGGATTTTGTCCTCGAACGTGATTTGCCCTGGCTGGCCCAGGCGCGCCAGCAGATTTACGAAGAGATTAAAGAGCTATCGCCCCAACAGACGGCAGCCTACTTTCGTCAAGCGGCATTACTGTTCCAGCAACAGATGGAGGCGCAACAGCCAGAACCGTCTAAGGACTGAGGCCCCTTCTTCCGTACAGGTTCGCTAGCTGCCCCTTTCCTCTTCTGTCCTCTTCACATCTCCTAACCGTTTACCTACTGCTCCAGTGAGAATACCCCTGTGATGAAAATGGGAGTCGTCGCCGACGATGTGACTGGCTCGAACGACATCGGCATCATGTTCGCCAAAGGCGGGTACGCGGCGCACGTCTACACCTACGAGGGGGCGGGCACGCTGGAACGCGCTCCACGCCTGGACGAGGCTGACGTTTGCATTCTGGACACGGACTCGCGCTTCTACGCCACCAGGAGCGCTTACGAGAAGGTCTTCGCGGCGACGCGAGATTTGCAGCGTGCGGGTTGCCCGCGCTTCTTCAATAAGACCTGCTCGGTCTTTCGCGGCAACATCGGCGCGGAGTTCGACGCGATGCTGGACGCGCTGGGCGCGGAGTTCGCCATCGTGGTGCTCGGCTTTCCCAAGAACGGGCGCGTCACCCGCGACGGCATCCACTACGTTCATGGCAGGCGGCTGGAGGAGTCGGAGTTTCGCAACGACCCGATGCACCCGATGACGCGCTCGAATCTTGTGGAGATTCTGCAATCCCAGACGGAGCGCAAGGTGGGCCTCGTCACTCACGAGGTCGTCACACAGGGGGTGCAGGCGCTCAGGGAGCGCATTGAGGCGATGCAATCCCAGTGCAACTATCTCATCCTCGATGTGCCGGACCAGGAGGCGCTTCGCACCATCGCGGAGGCGACGGTGACTTACAAGGTTTTCTGCGGGAGTTCGGCCCTCGCCGAAGAGTTGCCCGCCGCCTGGGAGCCGCTGTCCCCGCGCGCTCACAGTGCCGATCTGCCCGCGCGAACGAGCGTGGGCGTGCTGTGCGCGGCGGCGAGCTTGATGCCGCAGACGGCGGCGCAAATTGCGCACCTGCGCGAGCGCGGTACGCCTACCTGGGAACTGGACACGCCGCGCCTCTTCAATGCAGGGGAGCGAGAGCAGCAGGTGGCGCGACTGGCCGGAGAGTTGACCCGCCACCTTCAGGATGGCGAGGACGTGTTACTCCACGCCTCGAATGACCCTGAGAGTGTCGAGCGAACGCGCGCGGAGGGGGCACGCGGGGGCTTCTCCAAGACTGAATTATCGCGCCTCGTATCGGGCACGCTGGCTGAAGTGGTCGCTGAGGTGGTGCAACGCGCGGGGGTGAACCGCCTCGCCGTGCTGGGTGGCGACACCTCGGCGGCGGTCTGTGCGCGGCTCGGCGTGACGGGGATGCGGGTGTGGAAGGAGATTCAGCCCGGCTTGCCCTCGTGCATCTCGCTCAATGAGCCGCCAATGCTGCTCGTCCTGAAGTCGGGCAGCTTTGGAAGCCCTGATTTCGTGGAGCAGGCCATCGCGCACCTGAAAAGCGAAGCATAGCCGTCCACTGTCTACCGTCTACCGTCCCTCATTGGCACCTCGACCTCTGAGGCGTGCGCTTCGACTGTCGGCTCTTCTTTGAGCCAGCGCGAGGCGAGGGGCGGCAGGTCGCGGAAGGGACCGACGTGCAGGAGGGTGGTGGGCAGGGAGTTCAGGAAGATTCTACCGTACTGCTTGCTGTCCAGGCGGCTGTCGAGGAGGGCGATGATGCCCCGGTCACTGGTGGCGCGCAGCAGCCGCCCGAAGCCCTGCCGGAAGCGAATGACCGCCTGCGGCACCGAATAGTCGTGGAAGGGGTCGTGATAGTGGCGGGAGCGCGCCTCCTGCACTGGGTCGGTGGGGACGGGAAAGGGCAGGCGCGTGATGACGAGGCAGCTCAGGGCCGGGCCGGGAATGTCCACCCCCTCCCAGAAGGAGTGAGTGCCGAGCAGCACGGCGCGCTCCATCGTGCGGAACCGTTCAAGAAGTTGCGTACGCGAGCCGTCCATGTACTGCCCCAGCACCACGATGTCATGTTGGGCGAGGGGATCGGAGATGGCACGGTAGGTGGCGCGAAGCTGGCTCTTGCTGGTGAAGAGGACGAGCATTCGTCCTTCGGTGGCGCGGGCTAGCTCGACAATGGCGCGCTGCAAGTTGCTGGCATAGTGCGGCTGGTTCGGCTCCGGCAGGTCGGAGGCGACGTAGACCAGCGCCTGATGATGAAAGTTATAGGGTGAGCCGAGGGACAACTCCCGCGCCTCGGTGACGCCCAACCGCTCGCGGACGAAGGCGAAGCTGCCCTCGATGCTCAACGTGGCCGAGGTGAGGACGACTGACTGCTTCTGCTCGAAGAGCCGCTCGCGCAGCAGCGAGGATACGTCGAGCGGGGCACGGTTCAGGGTCAGGCGGCCCGCGCTGCCCTCCTCCTCGCCCTCGTCTCCGTTGAACTCGGCAATCCAGATTACATCGTTCCCGTCCGGCTGGAGGAGGATGCGATCCGCCTCCTCGCTCAAGGTCATCAACCAGACGGCGCTGTTGTGGCACGCCTCGGCCATGTCCTGCCAGAGCGGGTCGGCCAGACTGAGGGAGCGCAATTCGCGCTCGGTGGCTGCCAGCCCCTCGGCCAGCCCCTCCATCTCCACGCGAAAGTCGCCCACCGCCTGCGCCAATTGCCGCCAACCGCCCTGCTGCTGCCATTCGGGCAGGACGCGGTAGCGGTTGTCCTGGGCCTGCTCGTTTTTCAGGAAGTCGGCCAGCGTCTCGAAGAGGAGGGCGGTGCTGTGGCGGCACTGGTCCACCTGCCGCAATAGCAGGCCGCAGCGCTCGGCCAGAGGCTCCAGCCTGCGCCCATGCTGCTCGCGGGCGTGGCGGCGGATGAGCGCCAGCAGGCCGCGATAGCGGCCCTGATACTCGAAGCCGACCCGCGCCAGCGCCAGGAATATCTGCTCGGCGCTGAGGGAGAAGCCGAACTGTTGAGTGGCCTGCTCTTCCAGGTGGTGTGCCTCGTCCACAATCAGGTACTTGTAGGGCGGAATCAGACCGCCGCCCGCTACGATGTCCGACAGCAGCAGCGCGTGGTTGACGATAATCAGGTGCGCGCCTTCGGCCTGGGCGCGGGCGCGCTGCCAGTAGCAGATGCCGTAGGGCGTGCAATTATCGCCCCGGCAGGTCTCCGGGTCGGCATAGAGAAGCTGCCAGACCGGCTCCTCGTCGGACTGGATGTTGAGTTCGGAGCGGTCGCCGCTCTCGGTGCGTTGAAGCCAGACGAGGACGCGGGCCAGCAGCCGCGCCTCGGCCTCGCTGAAGTTGCCGCGCCGCCGCAGCATCTCGACGCGGCGGGCGCAGACGTAATTGGTGCGCCCCTTGAGGCGGGCGGCGGTGAAGGGGCGGTCCAGGCTGGCTGAGAGGAAGGGCAACTCCTCGTAGAAAAGCTGGTCCTGCAACGGCAGGGTGTGCGTGGCGATGACGACTGGCTCGCCGCGCGTGGTCGCCTGGTAGATAGCGGCCAGGGCATAGGCCAGCGATTTTCCGGTGCCCGTGCCCGCCTCGATAAGCAGGTGCCTTCCCTCGTCAAAGGCGCGGGCGACGCTGTTCAGCATCGCCACCTGCTCCGGGCGTGTCTCGTAGCCGGGCATCCCCTTCGTCACGCGACCATCCGTCCCCAGAAGGCTCGTAATCTCGTCAAGCGGCAGGCGTGGTGAGCCGTCGGGGTGGGCGAGCGGCCCGGATGGGCTGGCGGGGCGGGCGCGGAGAGGGCGCGGCGCGGCGGGGCGGGGCAGGTGCCCGGCGCGTAGCGTCGCCGCGAAGAAGCTCCGCAACGACCATTGGCTCTCCATCGCCACCTTGACTATAGATTCCAGGGTGGAAGGCTCCAGAATGCGCGCCTCGTCCCACAGGGCCATGAAAAGGCGCGCCGCCATCTCGGCGTCGGCTAGGGCGCGGTGCCAGCCGTCGAACTCGATGGTGAGGTAGCTCGCCAGTTGCCCCAGGCTGTAGCGCGGCGCGTCGGGCAGCAGGATGCTCGATAGCTCGAAGGTGTCCAGGTGCGCCTGCCCCTTCAGGAGGTTGTGGCGTTGCAGGAAGGCTAGCTCGAAGGCGACATTGTGGCCCACCACCGGATAGTTGCCGACGAAGGCGCGGAGTTCATCCAGAACCTGTGGCAGGCGCGGGGCGCGGTTGGCCTCTGCCTGGGTGATGCCCGTCAGGCGGCGGATGCGGTAGGGAATGGGGCGGTCGGGGTGGACCAGGGTGCTCCATCTATCGGTGATGGCGGCTGATTCGTCCGGGTGCGTCGGCACGCGAAACTTAACGGCTCCAATCTCAAGGATGGCGTCACGCTCCGGGGAAAACCCGGTGGTTTCAAGGTCTAAGGCCACATAGATGCGGCTCATCGGGGCTGCTTTCTATCAACTCGAAACGAGAAGGGAGCCAGGCAGTAGCGCGAACTGTGCTCACGACAGGGGTTTATACAGTTACGAGGTGCATTATAAGTAGGATAGAGTCTGGCGGCAATCAGATGCAGTATCCCTGTACTCCTACAAAAACAAAAGCGCCCCTGAGATGGGGCGCTTTGTTGTGATGTTCTGGTTTAGCGGGCAGCCGCTTGAACGTAGTCCTGAAGCCTGTGGAGTTGCGTCCGCACTGGTTCGTCGCCTTGAGTAGCGCGTGCCTCAAGTGATTGGTAGTAAGCTACCAGCTTTGCCATGTAGTCGCGCAGGGCCTCAATGGCGGTCTCGCCTTTGCCCCGGACGGTGAAAAGCTCGTCCTGAGTGGTGAATGTGCCATCTTCACCCTGTTCAAGGGTGATAGGAAGGGGGCGCGCCATTGCCCAGCCGGGAGCGAGCTTGCCATCGAGATTGAACCTACACGGTTGAACACGAG